>NZ_JBNNTW010000003.1:295138-395928 GCF_050279145.1 Lysinibacillus sp. NPDC094177
CTGCTGCCGCTTCGCTTTCGCGCAAAAACCATCTGCTGCTGCCGCTTCGCTTTCGCGCAAAAACCAACTGCTGCTGCCGCTTCGCTTTCGCGCAAAAACCATCTGTTGGCACGACGCCTCCAGGAAAGTGCCCAGTCGGAACGGAAACCAACCCCTCGTTTTGCTGAAGAGTCGAACTTTTAGATCACAACTTTATTGACGCAATATTCTTTCAACGTCATAAAAGCACTTTCTCTAAAGCAAAGTGAGTTCTATGTTTCACTGTTTTTACAAAAGTTGGGCTTTTTTATAGGAATTTTAGGATATTTAAACTATAATAACAACATTAGAATAATAATATAGTTGGGGGAGTTTAGTATGAGTTTACGGAAAAGAAGTATAATTGGCTTTTCTACTTTAAGTGTTCTTATGGGTGTCATTTTAATTATTGACCTATCAAATGTAACTTCATTAGATTGGTTATCCACTTTATTAACGATAATTGGAATGACTATGACGATTTCGTATATTTTCTATGTGAAATATAAAATTATTAAGCCGATTAATCAATTAGCTGAATCTGCTCAAGCTATAGCTGATGGGAATTTTCATACTGCTCGTATTGAGATAAATTCCAATGATGAGATTTCGAAGTTAGCTCATGCGTTTATAGAGATGAAAGAACAATTACATACGATGACACAAGAAATTGCGAGTAGTTCTACAGATTTATCAGCGAGCATCGAGGAGCTATCAGCAAGTACAAATGAAATTACAAATGCGGTTAACGAAGTTGATTCACAAATGGAGAATACGTCTGAGGGACTTAAGAAAGCAGCTCAGTCTGCAAATGAGAGTGCTATTGCAATGCAGGAAACTGCTGATGGCATTGAACGTATTACTGTGGCAACGCAAGACGTATTTGATCATGCAAAAGAGGCAAATGACATTGCAGGCAAAGGTGCGGAAATTTTACACGTAGCTAAAAATCAAATGGAGTTTATTTCAACTTCCACTGAAAAAACAAGTGAATTAATGCAACAATTATCAAGTAAAATGACAGATATCAAGACTATGACAGACATGATTACGGCTATTACAGATCAAACGAATTTGCTTGCATTAAATGCAGCGATTGAAGCGGCGCGGGCTGGAGAACATGGTAAAGGTTTTGCAGTAGTAGCGGAGGAAGTTCGAAAATTGGCGGAGCAATCTAAGGATTCAGCTATTCAAATTGTCGAGCTAGTAGTAGGCATAGAAAGCGATACAAAACAAGTGGCTACCTCTGTCGAAGAGGACTTGAAAAACGTTCAACAGGGCGTCTATGTCATTGATGAGGCTACAAAGTCATTTGGTACAATCTCTCAGCATGTTAGCAAAATGACGAACCAGCTAGAGGATATTTCCGCAACAGCAGAAGAGCTTTCAAGTAGCTCGAATGAAGTGACAAAATTAGTATCGACAATCGCAAACGGAATGGATAAATTATCTAATTATACTGAGGTTATTCTGCAGTCAGTTGATGAGCAAAGTGTCTCTATGCAAGCGGTCAACATGGTAGTGTCGGAAGACTTATGTGTACAAGCTGAAAATTTACAAAAGCTTACACAAAGATTTAGTGGACAATAATTGAAAGAACTATATTACTTAATAAAAAAGGCTATTTTGCAGGTGTAAATTTTCTGCGAAATAGCCTTTTTTATATCAAGTGCATTGATTAGCCGGTATTATCGATCGCTTAATAGCTTCGGAATTAAACAGTAAATAAGCCGAAAAAATCAGTTGTTATCGTCAAAAATACTATGCTAATCATAAACATCATTTCGGCGATAGTAGCAAGAAAATCTCTTTTATTTTCCGCGTATTTCCATTCCATATATGCTCGTAGCATTTCAGATGTTATTAAAAAGACAATAAAGATAAACCATGTTTCAAAATACCAAGGAATTCCATATGTGTCGTTGTCAATCATAAAATACGAACTAATATAAAATAAACTAATAAAAATTATTCGTACAGACCAATCTAGTTTTTTATGTCTTTCGTTAATGTGATTATAAGAAAACCATTTCTTTCTTTCAACACCTAACAGCTTTCTAATGATAAATCCAAAAGTACTAATTACTAAAAAAAGCACCATTAGAAAAAGCATTAGTGTTCCAAATTGGATATTAATATTATTCAATTTCATTCACCTCTAAACCTGATCTTTTCTTGAAATAGTAGCTTTAGATTATTTATGTATTTTTATTGCTTGAACAATTAATGAAATTCCTATAATACATAGACTTCCTGATAAAACATGAAGGGTTATATTCCATCCTTCACTGACTTTTTGAAAATATTTGATATATATAGACACGCCATATATGCACATTGTGACACCCCAAATACCTCTAAGCTTCTTCATATGATCCCGTTCCCACCCATTTCTAAACTAACTGAAAAATTTTATCTATATAGAAAGTGTAGCACAGTAGATCATTATTTGGTAATTAATTGGAGAGTGTGAGACAAACAGAAGCACCGGTTATATGAATACACTTAAGCCACTAGATTGATATGTGAGGGGCAGTTTAACATTTATGTTTATACGTTAACTACTTGTCGAGCTTTGAGTTAGAATGCATACTTATCCGATTGCGAGTCCTGAGGAGACTTTGAAATTTAATTATGTTTTAGGTATAAATTTATTTTGTTGGTATAATCTTGAAGGAAGGGTGGGGAACATGAATGGAGAAATATTTTAATAGTTTTCTTAAAGAAGAATTGTCAGTAATCGATATTCAGAAAGCTATGGTACAAGGTGATATAACATCAAAAGAATTAACTATGTATTATTTACATAGAATTGCTAACTATGATCAAAGTGGACGAAAAATTAATTCTATGCTTGAAATTAATCCTGAGGCGATATTTATTGCTGAAGCTTTAGATGAGGAAAGAGTGACAAAAGGGGCTAGAGGGCCTCTACATGGAATTCCAGTTGTTTTAAAAGACAATATCGAAACGAAAGATTTTATGCATACTAGTGCAGGAACAATAGCATTAGAATACTATATAGCTAAGCAGGATGCATTTCTAGTAAAAAAGCTTCGTGAAGAGGGGGCAATTATTTTAGGGAAAGCAAATATGACTGAATTAGCAAACGGTATGTCAAGTACGATGTGGGCAGGCTATAGTTCTCGAGGTGGACAAACACTTAATCCTTATGGTGATCCAGAACTTTTTGTGGGAGGATCTAGCACAGGATCAGCAGTAGCAGTTGCATCGAACTTTTCGGTTTTATCAATAGGGACTGAAACAGACGCCTCGATTTTAAGTCCTGCAATTCAAAATTCAGTAGTAGGCATAAAACCGACTGTTGGGCTCATTAGTCGTCAAGGCATTATTCCGTTTACATACTCTCAAGACACAGCAGGGCCAATGGCTAGAACAGTAACAGATGCAGCTATTTTATTGGGAGTATTAACAGGAGTAGATCAAGACGACGTCGCTACATATAAAAGTGAAAAAAGGTTATATAAGGATTACACCCCTTTTTTAGATGCTGCAGGATTAAATGGAGCTAGAATTGGTGTTTATAATAATGCCTCAAAAGCTTATTATGACTCAGGGGAATATGATGAAACACTTTTTCATAATGCAATTCAGATTTTAAAAGGGCAAGGAGCCGTTATTATTGAAGACATCGAGATTCCTTCTTTCCATAGAGACTGGAAATGGGGAGTACCGCAATATGAATTAAAGCATAGTTTAAATAATTTCCTTGTCAATCTACCTTCTCACATGCCTGTGCATTCTATCTCTGAATTAATTCAATTTAATAAACGATCAAAAGGAAAGTCGTTGAAATATGGGCAGGATAAATTGGAATCGAGAGAGAATTTACCGAATACCTTAAGAGATCCTGAATATATAAATGCAAAATTAGAGGATTTGTATTTTTCTCAAGACCAAGGAATCGACTATACATTAAAAAAATATAAATTAGATGCGATTATCTTTCCATCCTATATAGGTTCGACAATTAGTGCAAAAGCTGGTTATCCGTCTATTGCCGTCCCAGCAGGGTATATGGAAAATGGGAGACCGTTTGGTATAACTTTCGCAGGAACTGCATTTAGTGAAGATGTACTTATAAAACTTGCATTTTCATTTGAACAAGCAACTAAACTCCGGAAAGCTCCGAAGTTGTATTAAGATCCTCTGGTAGACAAAGTAAACACCGTATTTCTCGGTCTCACGAATTTATAATGGGAGGTAATGGCCTTCCTAGTTTATCTGGATACGGTGTATGCTATAAATTGGTTAAATCCTATCTTGATTTGAACCCTAATGGGAGAATCAAATACCTGCGCGAAGCAAGAGCATACCCGCGCGAAGGCAGAATACCCGCGGAAGCAGAGCAAATACCCGCGGAAGGGAGTTAAATACCCGCGCGAGGGCAGAATACCCGCGAAAGGGAAGAGAATACCCGCGGAAGGGAGTTAAATACCCGCGCGAGGGCAGAATATCCGCGGAAGAAAAGCAAATACTCGCGGAAGGGAAGAGAATACCCGCGCGAAGCAAGAATACCCGCGGAAGCAAAACAAATCCCCACGAAACATAAAAAAACAGGACAATGATATATAACAAATCATGTCCTGTTTTTAAATTTACTTAATACAATGCATAGCTGCCTCTGCTTCATGCCATGGAACGGAGTAGCCTTTGCCTTTTGCACAAAAAATGCTAGAAGATGTATATTCGGGATCGGCGTTCTTATCGTAGCCAATTTGCGCAATAATGTCTTCTGTATTGTGACATATATCATAACCATCAAATTGTAGAGAAAGTACACCCTTACCATTGGTGTAGGCGGCAAAGGTTGTACTGTAGCTCATAAATGTTACGACAGGGGCTCGGCCAGTTAAAATCGCATCATTTTCTGTTAAGATTGGCGCGTCAAATGTACCAGCAGCTTGCTGAATGTCGGTCATCATGCGACCGATAAAATCACTAGGCGCTTTGAGCTTAAAGCGGTAATAGGGCTCTAGTAATACATTTTCTGCTTGCTCCAGCCCTTGTCGTAATGCACGGAATGTTGCCTCGCGGAAATCGCCACCGTCAGTATGTTTAATGTGTGCGCGCCCCGTTAAGAGAGTGAAGCGAATATCTGTCACAGGAAAACCGGTTAACAGCCCATGATGATCGCGCTCGAATAAATGTTTTTCAATGAGTCGTTGATGCCCAACCGATAAATCATCCGCGTGACATGCATTGACAAATGTATTACCAGTACCGCGTGTATTTGGCTCCATTAATAAATGTACTTCTGCATAATGCTTTAATGGCTCAAAATGACCATAGCCTGTCACGGTTGTTGCAATCGTTTCCATATATAAAATCTGTGGTTCGCTAAATGAGATATCTAGCGAGAAGCGTTTGTTAAGCACGTCGATAAGAACCTCGAGTTGGATGACACCCATAATATGAACATGAATTTCTTGGAATTTTTCATGCCATAGTACACGTAATGATGGTTCTTCTGCTTCGAGTGTGCGGAAAATCTTTAATATTTCCTTTATATGCTGATCACCTTCATATTGTACTTTCGCCTGTAATGTTGGTACTAATTCATAGGGCTGTGGGATACCGGAATTACCAATGATATCTCCGATGTTAGCTTTACTAATCCCTTTAACTGCGAAAATTTCCCCAGCTTCGACCTCTTGAGCGCTTTCATAACGACTACCATTATATTGCCGTATTTCAGTCACTTTTTCTGTTACATCTCCAAATGAAAATTCATCACGCACATGTAACGTTCCTTGCAAGGCCTTTAAAAAAGTTAAACGTTGATGTCCATCATGACGAATTTTAAACACTTCACCTTGGAACGGGGCATCGTTATGAAAATGTGTCTTTGTAAGTAGGGGAAGCTGTGCTAGGAATTCCTTTATCCCAATATCTTTTAAGGCTGAGCCAGTAAAACACAAAAAGGCCATTTCCTGTTTAATCATCGTTTGTAAATGAGAAAGGCAGCTTGCGCTATCCAATGTCTCATTAAGAAAAGCATCTAGAAGCTGCTCATCACGTTCGGCAAGCCATTCCATCATCGAATAAGGAACATAGTCTGAACGGAGCGGTTCATTTACGAGTAGTACATCCTCAGAGCAATCCTTATGAAGCTGTGCCATAACGGCTTTAACATCTGCCCCTTCACGGTCAATTTTGTTGATAAAGAAAAAGGTCGGGACGTGATATTGGCGTAACAGTTGCCACACTGTTTCTGTATGACCTTGTACTCCTTCAACCGCACTAACAATAATAATGGCATAATCCATAACTCGAATGGCGCGCTCCATCTCTGGGGAGAAATCGGCGTGTCCTGGTGTATCGATTAACGTATATGTATCGTTTCCAATCGTCATGCGACCTTGCTCCGCAAAAATTGTAATGCCCCGCTGACGCTCTAATTCATGATTATCTAGAAATGTGTCCTGGTGATCTACTCGCCCGCGGGCTTGAATACTGTTTGTATGAAATAGTAACTGCTCAGAAAATGTTGTTTTTCCTGCGTCAACGTGAGCGAGTACTCCAATTGTTACATGCATAAAAAAATCCTCGTTTCTATTATTTCATCTATCAACATTGTAACAGAATTGGATTGAAAAATATTTCGTATAAAAATAGTTAGTATTTATGTCTGAATAGTGTTAATATATTTATGATAATAATTTTTTGATATTTTTATGAGATTGTGAATCTATTAATCTTGCAATATCATTTACAACAAAATAAAAACGACCTATTGGTGCAAATGATCTTTGTCATTTGCTTAAAAGGGAAATCGGTGCAAATCCGATGCTGTCCCGCAACTGTAATGGAGAGTCTATACGAAATGCCACTGTAGCTATGCTATGTGAAGGTGTATAGATGATGAACCTAAGCCAGGATACCTGCCAATTAGTTTTCTTTTACTTAAACCACGAGGATGGGGATAGTGAACAGGTTGAAGAACCTTTCTTTCACTATGCTAACCTCTTGGAAACAAGGGGTTTTTTTATGCCCTTTTCTAGAAAACTAACTTGGTAGCACAGAAGTCTAATGATTTCTTTCTATATATTTAACAACAAAGGAGAAGAGGACATGAAGAAATGGAAACACTTATGGCTTGTCTTTGCAATAGCATTGATCGCTGTACTAGGCGCGTGTAACTCAAAGGACAAACCAGAATCTGCTGCAATAGGTGAGAAGGTAGAGCCTTCACAAGCTGAAACGACAGAAGTAACAATTGAAAATAATGGAACAACACAAGTATATAAGGAAGCACCTAAAAAAGCGATTAGCTTAAATCAACACGTAACAGAAATTATGCTGGCTTTAGGTTTAGAAGATTCAATGGTAGGGACGGCATACTTAGATGATAAAATTTATGAGCCCCTGCAAGCTGCCTACGATAAAGTGCCTGTAATAGCTGAAAAGTATCCTTCTAAGGAGCAAGTAATTGATGCAGGTGCAGACTTTTTATACGGTGGTTGGAAAAGCGCCTTTGGAGAGAAAGGTGTTGGTACACAGGAAGAGCTTGAGGCATTAGGTATTCACAGTTATTTACATACATCCTCAAATATGACGAAACCAACTTTAGAAGATATTTTCACAGATATTCGAAATATCGCAAAAATTTTCGGCGTTGAGGATCGTGGAGAAGCATTAATTAAACAAATGACAAAGGATGTAGATGCTGTCCGTGCGAAATTACCGCAAAATGAAAAAGAACTACGAGTTTTAGTGTTTGACAGTGGTGATAAAGATGTCTTTACTGCTGGACAAAACTTCATGAATGAGCTTGTAACTATTGCTGGCGGTAAAAATATTTTTGGTGATGTGGAATCAGGATGGACTACGGTGTCAAAAGAGGATGTAGTAGAACGAAATCCAGAAGTTGTTGTTGTCGTTGATTATGGAGAAACAACGGCGGAAGAAAAAATAAATTTCTTGAAAAATGATCCAGCCTTAAAAGAAACGGAAGCAGTAAAAAATGAACGCTTTGTGATTTTACCGCTTTCTGCCGCGTCAGAAGGAGTTCGTGTTGCAGAAGCTATTCAAATTTTGGCGAAAGGCTTCTATCCGGATAACTTTGAAAACTAGAAAAAATATGGGGCTAGCGTTTTGCTAGCCCTCTTTTCATAAGGAGAATTATTTATGAATGCATTTCGTAAAAATATACCCGACAAAACATTTGCAAAACTAAACAATAATGGAGATTTTACCCGTCTTGCCGTAAGCCCAGGTATTATTAATAAGCATTATTCTCCGGCACAATTTCAAACAATTGCAAAGGTTGTAGGAGAAACTGGTGCAATCAAATACTCCGCATCTTACAGTATAATATTATCAATTCCAACAGTAGATGTAACAGATGCAACTAAAGAGCTACAAGACGCTGGTCTGTATGTGGCAAAGCAAGGGCCAAGTGTGGCTATGAAGGCTTGTGATTTTTGTGATGGTGATAAGATGGAGGCAGCCCCAATTACTGAACAGCTATATCATTCTTTAGAAGGGATAACTGTCCCAACAAGATTACGTTTAAACGTAAATGGTTGTGCCTCTGCCTGTTATATTGCGGTTTATGATGATATTGGGCTTGTCTACCAAAAGGATAGCTTTGATGTCTATTTAGGGGCAGTGCCAATGGGTCCAAATGCACAAGCCGGGACTCTGTTTGCAAAAAGAGTAGAAGTGGAGCATATTGAAGGTTTTTTAAAGCAAATCATTGAGCTCTATAAGGAACGTGCACGTCCGAATGAACCTTTTTATAAATTTTATCGCAGAACAAATTCTGCGGATTATTGGGAAATGTTAAAAAATAAGACCATCATAACGGGAGTGTGATTTCCGTACTGACTGAGTGCTTACCAGGGTGTGTCCGAAGAGCCGCTTCATCAGCATCTCGTTCTACCCGATAAAATGCTTATGTCGTTACTCAAATGCGTACACAACCACTTATCCCAAAATCAATCTTTGAAATAAATGATGTCCGTAGCTCTTGGTAATTATTGCGAAGCAGCTACGGTTTTTTAATTGTACTACATGCTATTGTAAAATCCTCTCTGGGATAAAAAAACAATTTCTCCTTTGAAAGCAGGAATAATACTTAGGGCGTCGAAATATTCTACTAAGTAATGAAATTTCGGCGCAAAGGGGATATAAAATATGACATCGAAACAAGGGATAAAACCAGAAGATCTATACCAATTAAAATCCGTGGCAGATCCACAAGTATCACCTGACGGAACAGAAGTTGTGTATGTAGAGACTCGTATTGATGAGAAGAAAAAGGACTACATGTCTAATTTATTTTACATAAACTTAAATGAAAAAAATCCTCAACAATGGACATTTGGTGAAGATAAAACGAATTCACCTGTATGGTCTCCAGATGGCAGTAAAATCGCATTTGTATCAACGAGACATGGCAAGCCACAAATTTTTGTGCTTTCAAAAGCAGGTGGGGAAGCGAAACAACTTACTAATTGTAAAAACGGTGCGACATCACCTGTATGGTCTCCATGTGGTAAAAATATAGCTTTCTCAATAAAGTTAGGAAAAAATGACAGCATTTATGATAAAGCTGAAAATGATAAGAAAGATGACAAAGAACTAAAACCACTTGAAGTAGAAAAGATGAAATATAAATCAGATGCTGCTGGGTTTGTTGATATGGAGCAATTTTCTCAAATTGCCATCGTCAACCTGGAATCTGGAGAATTAGAGCTAGTTACGGAAGGGAAACATAATTTACAGCTTGGTACATGGTCTCCAAACGGTAAATATCTTTCATACATTGCGGACTTAACGGAGGATCAAGACTTTTCATTCATATGTGATATCTACTTATTAGATTTAGAAACGAAACATGGTCGCAAGCTAACAGAAGGAACAGGGGTGTTTTACCAAACATCATGGTCACAGAATAGCCGCTACGTATCTTATGTTGGAAATGAAAGAGAATTTGAAAATGCCACACAAGCAAAGCTCTGGATATATGATTTGGAAAATAACAATACGACATGTGTAACGAGTGAATTTGACGCTCCTGTTGGTGATTTTGTTGTCGGTGATTTCCTTCAAGGTGTTGCTGCTCCGCGTGTCCAATGGTTGGAGGATAATAAAAGTTTTTACTTCCAAGTGACAGATCACGGAAATACAACTATTTATTTTGGCAATTTATCTGGCGAATTATATCCAGCTATTAATGATGATCAGTATGTCTATGGTTTTTCACTTGATCATAAAAATGATAGAGCGGTAGTCGCCATCAGCACTACTACAAATCCTGGCGATCTATTTTACGTAAATTTAAATACTGGTGAAAAGGAACAGCTTACAAATGTAAATGAAGAATTTTTAAAGTCGAGAGTATTATCTGTTCCTGAAGCAATTGAATATGTAGGGGCAGACGGGTGGAAAGTAAGCGGCTGGATGATGAAGCCTATTGGCTATGAAGAAGGGGAGAAATATCCACTTATTCTTGAAGTTCATGGTGGACCGCACGCTATGTATGCCAACTCCTATTTTAACGAATTCCAAATCCTTGCTGCTCAAGGTTATGCGGTTCTCTATACGAATCCTCGAGGAAGCCATGGATACGGTCAAAAATTTGTTGATGCGGTTCGTGGTGATTATGGTGGTAATGATTATAATGATCTAATGGCCGCTGTTGATTATGCATTGGAGCATTATGATTTCATTGACAAAAACCGTCTCGGCGTTACAGGTGGGAGCTATGGGGGCTTCATGACTAACTGGATTGTTGGTCATACAAATCGCTTTAAAGCCGCTGTTACGCAACGTTGCATTTCTAACTGGATTAGTTTTTACGGTGTAAGTGATATCGGCTACTACTTCAATGTCTGGCAAATCCAAGCGGGACTAGACGATATAGAGAAGTTATGGAATCATTCGCCACTTAAATATGTAGACAATGTGGAGACGCCACTGTTAATTTTACACAGCGAAAAAGACTATCGCTGTCCGATTGAACAGGCAGAGCAATTATTTATCGCCTTAAAACATCGTAAAAAAGAAACAAAATTTGTTCGCTTCCCTGAATCTAATCATGAACTTTCTAGAAGCGGAAAACCAACGTTAAGAATCAATAGACTAGAATATATTAGGGATTGGTTTGTGGAATATCTATAAGAGCAATATTGGTGGCCAAAGAAGTGAAAATATTTCTTTGGCCATCTAGTATTTTTACATGCCTAGTTAACAAAGGCTGTTTTCGTAAAGATTGTTGCTCTTCAACTTACGGTGCAGTTTAGTTTAAGTAGAAAATAGTTATTGTTCGACTAAATTGCATTTGGTAAAAATTAAGGGGGATACCATATGATTAAATACCCGTTTTTAGAAAAAGATGCAACCATAGGAGTCACGGCACCTTCATTTGGGGTACAAGTTGAGTTACAGGATATGTTTAAACAATTATGTGAGCGTCTGCAATCGAAAGGATTTAAAATCATTTGTGGTGATACGGTTTGGTCTCAAGAAAAAGCCAAATCCGCACCTGCCGAAAAACGTGCAGATGAGTTTAATGAAATGATGCGTGATGATAATATAAATATCATTATTCCTCCATGGGGTGGAGAACTGTTAATTGAAATACTTGAAAAAATTGATTTTGAAAATATAAAAAATAAATGGGTATTAGGTTTTTCAGATATAAGTGCATTATTACTAGCAATCACATTAAAAACAGGTATAGCTACTGCTCATGGTACAAATCTTGTGAATTTAAGAGGGGAATTTTCAGATGACACCACTGCAATGTGGCAGTCTGTATTATCGACAAAAATTGGAGAATCAGTCCTTCAACATTCATCAGCTAAATATCAAAAAGAATGGCAACACAATTCTCCGTCTCCATGTGTTTTTAATTTAACAGAACAAACCTATTGGAAAACTGTGTCAAATCAAAAAGTTAAGATACAAGGTCGTTTACTTGGTGGATGCATAGACGTAATAAGACATTTGGTTGGTACAGCTTTTGGTGATGTACAAAACTTTAGAAAACAATATATCACTGGAGAGCCTGTATTATGGTATTTAGAAAATTGCGAGTTGAACACAACAGATCTAAGAAGGTCATTAGTACAAATGAAATTAGCTGGTTGGCTTGAACATTGTTCAGGTATTATGTTTGGTCGAAGTGAAGCAAATACGCCTGTAAATAACTACACGGTTGAAGATGTTTATAAAGAACTTTCTGATGAGCTTGGGATACCTATTATTTATGACGTGGATTGCGGTCATGTTCCACCACAAATCACTTTCATAAACGGGGCTTATGCTGAAGTAGAAGTAGAAGAAGGTAAAGGTATTATTTTGCAATACTTTAATCAATAGACAGATAAATTTTCCTTGTTGAACTAACGAGGAGCATTCCTGTAATAAAGAATTGGCTCATTCTCCTTTAGTTCGTGAAGAAATCCCCTTAAAGTAAGGGGGTGCTTTAGGTTTATAATTAATAATTTCTAAACAACCGGTGAAAGAGTTGCTGAACAAACATGATACGGCAGCTCTTTTTCTTATTGTAGTAAGTCTTATTGTCCGCGCGATTGTTGAATAAAACTTAGATTTTTTAAAGGATTTTATTGTTATATTTTTCAGTATAGTGAAGTATCTTACATCAAAAATTAAACAACTATATTTTTAACCCCGTCCTAAATTTAGAACGGGGTTATGCTTGTTTGAGCTGTTAAAATTTAATTACTATATTATCATTTTACAAAACAAACGAGGGCTTTAGTTACATATTTTATATACAAAACATCAAACAAAAAACAGAGTGGATTCTACACATTTTGTAGAGTAACTCTGTAACAGCAATAATCTTTTAGAAACAGCCTTAACAAAAGAAGAATTAAGGTAAAGGAACTAAATGGTCGGAAACATCTTTTTGAGAAACTTCGCTATTCATTAATTATTCCGTAATACACTAAATTCTCATATTTTCCGTCTTTGATGATATGATCCTTTAAAATTCCTTCTTGTTTCATGCCAATCTTCTCCATTACTTTTCCTGAAGCGGGGTTCGATGAAAAATATCGAGCAAACACTTTATGCATTTTCTTTTCTTCAAAAGCAAATTGTACAATCGACTGCCCAGCCTCCGTGGCATAGCCTTTTCCCCAATACTCCTCGCCAATCCAATAGGCTATTTCACCTTGATTAAAATCTTTATTATTCGATAATGCAATGGCTCCATATAATTCGCCAGTTTCCTTATCTGTAACTGCAAACTCATACGAAATATCCTCCATAAAATGATCGTAATGATGTTCCATCCACGATAATGCATCGTTTAAGCTATATGGAAAAGGGAGGTACATGGTACTTTTATAAATATTATAATTATTGCAAAGCTTTGTAACCGTTTCTGCATCAGATGTTTGAAATAATCTAAGAACGAGTCTTTCTGAAGTAATTATTAACTTTTCACGAACATATCCCATTCAACCATCTCCTTTTATCAATATACTGTTTAATGACACTAACCATAGCGTGTGGTTGATTTCCGTTCCTCTATTCACTAATCCCCAGGGAGTCTCCCAGTCTCCACTCCAATGAACTTGTACATTTGAGAATATCATCCCAAATTTTAGGAATGGGATATTTTGATTGTATAACAAATAGAAAATTCAAACAATTACACAGAAGGGATTATCAAAATATTTTCCCGAACAAAAAGACAGAACCGTTAGGGAACGATTCTGTCTAGGTTCATTTAGTTGAGTTTTTTAATAAATACAACCTTTAAGTAATTGAATTCTGGATATTCACGTGGGGCACGGAAATCCTTAGGTAAGCCATATTCTTCAACAATTTTATAGGCTGTTTTGGTTTCTTTAAATGCTTGATCAATAAAGCTTTTGAACTTTTTCATTCCAAAGCTTGCATTGTTCGTTGAAGCAACGATGACACCGTCTTTCTCCGTAATGGCGATTGTGTCTACGAGTAATTTAGGATAGTCTTTCGCAGTTGAGAATGTTCTTTCTTTCGTACGTGCAAAGCTAGGTGGATCTAAAACGACAAGGTCAAATTTTAAATTATGGCGCTGTGCATATTTAAAATAGTTAAAGACATCCATGACTTTAATATCCTGTGATTCGTAGTCGATGCTATTGACGCTAAATTGCTCAATTGTTTTCGCTAAACTACGCTTTGCAACATCTACACTTGTTGTTTTTATTGCTCCTCCAAGTGCCGCTGCAACAGAAAATGCTCCCGTATAGGAGAACGTATTTAGCATATTTTTACCGTCTGCATAACGTTCACGAATGGCAAGCCTCACTTCTCTTTGATCAAGGAAAATACCTGTCATGGCTCCATCGTTTAAATTAACAGCGTATTTCATACTATTTTCCGTTACAATAATCGGAAATTCGCCAGGTGTTCCCATGACGAAATCGTCCTGTTCAATATACTGTCCCTTAGTATCGAAACGTTTTTTCTCATAAATGGCTTTGTAATCAACTGTCTCTGCAAGTGCTTCATATACCATTTCTTTAAATGAATAAATGCCTGCGCTATACCAGCTCACCATATAATAAGAATCGAAAAAGTCGACTGTTAAACCGCCAATGCCATCACCTTCACCATTAAATGTTCGAAAGGCTGTTGTGTGTGGATCGTTGAAAAATGCTTCACGATTTTGTATGGCCTTTTTAAATTTTTTCATAAAAAAGGCTTTGTCTATTTTTTCGTTAGCATCGGTTGATAGCACCCAACCAATACCTTTGTTTTGTAAGCCATAGTATCCTGTGCCAATAAAACGGTTATGATTATCCGTAAGTCTTAGAAGTGCACCTTCTTCTTTAGGAAGATGGCGTGCATCAACTGCATCTTTTGAAATGAGCGGATATCCTTTTTTTAATTGATCAGAAAATGGATTGTTAATTTGTAAAGCAATAGTTTGTGTCATGTTGTCATCCTTTAAAAAAACATTTTGCTCTATTATCGCACTATTTTATGCTGATAGACAAACTTATTTCACGAAATTAGCAATTTTTTCAGCTGTTTCAATAGTCGCTTCTTCGAAAAAATTCATTTTACTAAAGTAACTATGGATTAAACCAGTCATGTTTACGTGTTCAACAGTGACTCCGACATCCGAAAGTTTTTGTGCGTATGCAAGACCTTCATCGTAAAGGACATCTGCCTCTGCAGCAATAATTATTGTTTTTGGTAACACACTTAAGTCCTCAATCTGAAGAGGGGAAACAAGTGGATCCATAAAGTTATCTTTTTCAGTGTAGTGACCTGCAAACCACTGCATTCCTTGTTTGTCTAAGCCGTAATGTTTGCCGTAAGAATTGTAAGAAGCTGTTGTAAAATCAACATTGACTACAGGATAAATAAGTGCCTGTGCTTTAATTGCTGGTCCATTTAATGTTGCAGCTAAGTAGGCAACAACCGTTGCTAAATTTCCGCCTGCGCTATCACCAGCGACTGTAAGGTTTGCTGCATCTCCTCCAAAAATTTCGATATTTTCGTAAACCCACTCCAAACTGTCATAGGCATCGTAGAGTGGTGTAGGGAATGGGTATTCTGGTGCTAAGCGATAATCAACCGATACAACGATTGCTTGCGCTTTTTCTGCTAATAGCTGACAGCCTGCATCCGTTGAATCTAAATTTCCAAAAACCCAACCTCCACCATGGTAATAAACAATAACAGGAAGTTTTTCGTCTAAAACAGGTCTATAAATGCGCACATTAATTTGTGCTCCATCTCGAACTGTTATTTTTCTATTCTCAATTGCCGCAAGCTGTGGGCTATGAGGTGACGTCCACTTTGGCACTATACGTATTGCTCTCGCTTCTTGTGGTGTTAAATTATAATATTGTTTAGAAGATTCACTTGCTTTTATATAACGGATCGCTTCATCTTTTAATTTTGTCATCATCATCAATCCTTTAAATTTCTTTTGTTAATCCTATTATAAACTATTCAGATAAAATTACTAGGATTTAATATCGAATAAGAAAATAAATTAATTTCTAAGCAGAAATAATCTGATTGTAAAGTAAAATTATGTTTATAATATAATGAACGATAGTATTTGGAGGGACAATATGATTTCTTTAATTGTGGCACATGATAATAATTATGTGATTGGCTATGAAAATGGCATGCCGTGGCATTTGCCTGGCGATTTAAAATATTTTAAGGAGAAAACGATGGGGAAGCCAATGATTATGGGGCGTAAAACATTCGAATCCATCGGTAGACCGCTTCCAGGTCGACGCAATATTGTCATTACGCGTGATGAAAATTATCATGCGGATGGGATTGAAGTGGTGACAAGCTTAGAGGGTGCCCTCGCCCTTGCTGGAGATGTTCCAGAAATAATGATTATTGGTGGCGAGCAAATTTTCCGTTTATCCATGAATATCGCAGATCGCTTGTACATTACAAAAATCAATCATTCGTTTAATGGGGATACATACTTCCCGAAATATGAGGAGGATTATGTACAAGTATCCTCAGATGAGCAAGAAACAGCACCAGAGGGTTACACATTCCAATATCAGATTTTTGAACGGAAATAATCAGGTCTATGCGGTGTGCGGATGCACATCAATTCTCAAAACGTTAATCAATATCTTATTGTATCAACGTTTACAAAGGTTTTTTGGTTCAAGTTGGTTCAAATCGGCTTGAACCTCATAAAGAACTTAACAGAAAAAAAGCATCGGCATCTTGCTGGTGCTTTTTTTCTGGCATTAATTCCAGATAATATTTCTGTGTGGTTTGAATATTAATGTGACCTAATCGTTTTGAGACATATGCAATATCTATATCTTGAGCAAATAAAAACGATGCATGGGTATCTCTTAGACTGTGAAAAGTCGTTTTTTTAATGTTTAATTCTGTTAATAAATCAGCCAATTGTTCGGATTGTTTAAAGCCACCAAAGCCGAAAATATAACCATTCTCTTTACAGGAATTTTACGAATGAGTTCATATACTTCTTTGTTGATAGAAACATCACGTTTCGCATTTTGCGTCTTTAGTGAAGTGTCATCAGAAGTGGGACTGATAGAATGTCTAACTTCTATTCCGTATTCATAAGCTCTCAGGTCTTATTGCTAGTAGCTCTCCACGTACCATACCAGTTTCTAATGCGAGTAGTACAAGTAGGTTGAATTCATCTTCTGGACGCTGCAAAACGTAATTAAGAAGCTTTTTAAGAGATTAGACGAAGCTGGAAAGTTACTAGGCATCGAAGTGCTTGATCACTTAGTAGTAAATAGTGATACCAGTTTTACTAGCCTAAAAGAGAGAGGCTATATTTAAAAGGGAGAAGCAGCTCCCTTTTTTTCTTCAAGGTATATTTAAATATTCGCATTATTAAATGTAGGTTTTGGTAGTATGATTATTAGAATAAATGTATCATATAGAATATGGAATCATTACATATTAAAGTGTTTTATTCAATGAAATTTTCGAAGCTTGTTCAACTGACGGGGCAGGATAGTGGAAAAAGGAATTAACTTATTATCTATATCAAATAAGTATGATATAGCGAAATAGTTATTGATTAAAAAATGTAGATATTTTCTTAAAATGGTAAAAAATACATTGATATTATCTCAGTGTAACTTCTAGCGGGAAAGGAGTTTATAGGTGAAAAAAGAGAGTGATCGTTTATATTTCATCGATAATTTAAAAATAGCTTTAATTATGCTTGTAGTAGCTCACCATGCTGGACAAGCTTATGGACCAGGTGGTTGGTGGTTTTTTTTGGATGATGAATCTATCAATTGGTTGGGCAAATTTTTCTCTGTAAACGCAGCATTCTTTATGAGTTTGTTTTTCTTTTTATCAGCCTATTTTCTCCCCCAATCAATCTCAAGAAAAGGGCCGAAACGGTTTTTAAAAGAACGGCTTATTAGAATTGGTATTCCATTACTACTGGGATTTCTCGTGATGATTCCTATTCTGATGTATTTATATTACATTAATTTCAGAGATTATGAACCCATCCCATTTTTTTCTTACTATGTTAATATATTTTTTGGACTTGGTAATGAACCCGCGAATTGGACTGGGCCTTCATGGCCTGATATGCAATTTGGCCATTTATGGTTTTTAGAGCATTTACTTGTGTATGCGATTGTGTTTTCGGTCTGGACCTTCTTTACATCGAAGGAATTCACACAAAAGTCTGATAGAAACATTAAGGTTTATCAGATTCTCTCCCTGTGGTTGGTCGTTAGTTTAGTGACTTTTATTACAAGGATATGGTTTCCTATTGATCATTGGACAGCTTTTTTAGGATTTATTCAAACTGAATTTGCACATGTACCACAGTATGTGAGTTTCTTTTGTTTAGGCATTATGGCTTATCATCGCAAATGGTTTTTAACTATGAGTGCGAGAGCAGGATACATCTGGCTTGTAATTGGAATATTAATAGTGACCGTTTTGTATTTTGGAGGAAATACGATAGATCCTTTTCTTTTAAAGGGTGGACAAAACTTCGGTTCGTTGGCTCGGTCATTAATTGAGACGTTACTGTGTATTTCACTTGTAATCGGTCTTCTAATTTTATTTAGAGAGAAAGTTAACGGCGCTAATCGTTGGTCAAAGATGTTAGCAAACAATGTATTTGTTGTTTATTTCATCCATGTCCCAGTAGTTGTCTTCCTTCAATATACATTGAATGACCTACCAATATCAGTCTGGACTAAATTTCTTATAACGGTATTTTTAGGAATCATTCTAAGCTTTTTGCTAAGTCATTTTGTATGGCGAAAGATTCCATACCTCAAAAAAATGATGTAAAAGGAAATATTTTTTAGATAAGTGAAAAAGCCAGCATTAATGCTGGCTTTTGTCTTAATAGGATAATGATGTGTCATAAAAATAATGGCTCTTGTTCATTAAAAGACTTTAAATGTACACATAGCAGTGGAATATAGGCAAAATGTATTCAACTAACATCTATCTTGTTGGTTCAAGTAATGTCAATTTCAATCCTTTTCCATACATTTTTATCCATATAACAATTCCCAAAACGTTGATATAAATGGATTATGATGTATTCATTACACTTAGAATATATCTGTATTTTTCTCAAAACGTTAAAGGCTTGTTGATACACAAACGTTTTGGTTTACAAATTATTTAACAGATTTAAAGCATCGGCATCTTGCTGGTGCTTTTTTTCTGACTTTAAATCCAGATAATAATATTGTGTCTTTTGAATATTAATGTGACCTAATCGTTTTGAGCCATATGCAATATCTATATCTTGAGCAAACAAAAATGATGCGTGAATATCTCATTCTTCTTGAATTGCTTAGGTGCTTTAACTTCTAAAGTCGGTTTTTTACTTGGTTATCTGTTTAATCATTTTCCTCCCTCCTTAAACTAGATTATATATAAAATGACGTAAGGTGAGTTTCAAATTTTATGCAGTGGGATGCTTAAATTAGTTGAAAGTGACCTTACGTCATCTTTTATACTGTTATTAGAGCTTTAACTTTAAAACTTAAAGGAGAATCCTATATATGAAGAAAGACGATTTCATTATTTATGCTTGCGTTATTATTGGAGCAGGAGTGGGTTTAATTTTTGATAATGCTTTTCCAGGGGTGCTAATTGGCTTAGGAATTGGGTACGGATTAAAAACAATGTTTATTAAAAATACAAATGAATAAGAAAGTAGGGTATTAGCTTGTTTCATATTAACGAATTTAAAAAACTGAGCGGTGTATCAGTTAGAACTTTGAGATATTATGACAAAATAGGACTTCTAAAACCTGTATCAAAAACTGAAGGAGGTCATCGATTATACTCAAACAATGAATTGAAGAAACTTCAGCAAATACAATTCTTAAAAACTATAGGATTTCAATTAAGTGAGATCAAAATGATGTTAGAGTCCGAAGAATGGGATTGGTCCAATAGTCTAATGAAACAAATATCTTATGTTATAAGTGAGAAGGACCGTCTTTCAAAGATAGAAATTAGTTTAAGGGAACTAATCAACGGTATAGCAATTGATGGAGAAGAATTTAGGATTAAAAAAATTATGGACTTATATAATAATAAGGATTCTAAAGAAGTATTAAAATATAATCGAAATGAATTAAATTTTAAAAACACGGAAGTACTAGAAAAACTTCCGAAAATGGCTAGTAGCGATCCAGACTCTTTAGAGTGGATTGCTTTAGTAGGACAATTAAAAAAATATATGCACCTTAGTTATAGTAATACACGAATACAAAATATCATTAAGAGAATGGATGTAAAAAAAAGTGAAGATTTTAATGAAGAAGATGCATTTTTAGATAAACTTTGGGAAATTAGAATGTCACCCGAGAAATCAAAAAAATATAACCTTTATCCAATTGATCAAGAAGTCCTTAGCTTTATGGAAAAAGCATATTTACATTATCTCGGTAATAATTCATAGTTATTTAAACACAATTGTTCACGTGGAGGGAAAGATGGGAACAGATATATTAATTTATTTGGGTGGCTTAGCTCTTGTAGATACATTAAGCCCTACGATTATTGGTGTTACTTTATTTCTGGTATTAACAGACAATAAAAATTTAACATCAAGATTATTGGCATATCTATTTACAGTTGTCCTTTTATATTTTTCATTAGGTATCATCATGATGCTAGGCCTAAATTTTATAATAGAATCATTCTCAAATACTTTTCAAAATAAAATATTTAGCTGGGGAATCTTCGTAATAGGGGTGATATTATTTACTACTAGCTTTTTTATCCCCGCAAATAAAAAAAGTAATATTCCAATGCCTAAAACTCAAAGTATTTTCTCAATTATTATCATTGGTATTACGACTTTTATCATAGAGGCAGGCACAGCTTTACCTTATTTTACAGCTATTGGATTATTAACTACAATAGATATACCTTTTTATCAGTGGCTTCCAATTATAGCAGTATACAATATTATAATGGTTCTACCAGCTCTGCTGATATTTTTAGGATATAAAATGTTTGGAAAGTTGATAAAACCTACCTTAGTTAATCTTCGGAATAAAATATCAAACAGTTCAAGTTCTGCCTTATCCTGGATTATGTGTATAGTTGGAGTGATACTAATATTTTACACTATAGATTATCTATAGTAGTAAAGGATACAAAAGGTAATAATAAACATGTTTAATCATTATGTTGTTAGGGTTTTGTTAAATAAAATACAATTTTAAATTTTAATTAAGGGATTGGATTACGTAGAATGGAAGTACGATTTTGAAAGGATCTTAAAGAAGGAATTAAAAGGAAATACCTTACAATAAAAAAAATCGCTCCTTTTATTAAAAGAGCGATTTTTTTATATTTTATAAGTAAAAATAAACACAAACATACATCGCGCCACATCCAGCTAACACAAATAGATGCCAAATTGTATGATTGTAGGGAAGTGAACGCCATGCGTAAAAGATAGCGCCAATCGTATAGAAAAGCCCACCTGCTAATAGTAAAGCAAAACCATGAAAGCCTAAGAAAAGATAGACAGGCTTAATGGCAAAAATAATTAACCAGCCCATACCGATGTAAAAAATTAAAGAAAGCTTCTCAAATCGATTAATAAAAAAACATTTAAAAATAACACCTAGTATGGCAAGTGACCAAATAATACATAATAAAGTAATGCCTAGCGTACCACCAATTGCAATTAAAAGGAAAGGTGTATACGTTCCGGCAATTAAAATATAAATAGAAGAGTGATCAAGAATGGCGAAAAAGTGCTTGTATTTTTCCGGCATACTATGTAACAGCGTCGACATTAAAAATAAAATGATCACAGAGGCACCAAAAATAGTAAACGTTGTAATTTGGAGCGCACTTCCGGTTTGTACAGCTGCTAAAATTAGAACAACTAGCGCTGGAATACTTGCGATAAATCCAATGCCATGTGTAATGGCATTCCACAATTCTTCCTTCCATGTTTTGTAGTCAAAAGAATCTAACATATCGAACACTCCTTTCGTGCTTGCATTTACTATACCCCAATAATTTTCATCCTGGAATTTACATTTGTCATGTTTTCAACATCAAAAGTGTCATATAAATGCTTAAATACTTGGAGGACTTTGTTAGACAAGGATTCGACAAAGCGCTATAGTATCCAAGGTAACGGTTATTAAATGGACTGAAACGAGCGGAACCTAATGACAAATGTCATGTTTACATAATGATTCGTTAGTCTATATAATAAAATTTAATGAAGTAAAAGGATGTGTCGAAGTGGGACGAATTCATATAGTGACGGACTCAACTTGTGATTTAACAAAAGAAGAAATAGCGCAGCACGGTATACATATTGTGCCTTTAACGATTCAAATTGATGGAAAAACATATACAGATGGTGTTGATATAGAGCCACAATCTTTTTTAGAGAATATGAAAAATGCCGAAAATTTACCAAAAAGCTCACAGCCTGCACCGGGGAAATTTAAAGAATTATACGATGAGTTAGGTAAAGACGGAGATCAAATTATTTCAATTCATATGACTGGTGGTATGAGTGGAACAGTTGAATCAGCTCGTCAAGCAGCGCAACTGACGGATGCAGATGTAACTGTTATTGATTCACGTTTTATCGCCTTTGCTCTAGCTTTTCAATTACGAGAGGCAATTAAAATGCGTGATGCTGGTGCTACTGTCGAGGAAATTATTGCACGTCTTGAAAAGGTTCGCGAAAATACGTATTTGTATGTTGTTGTCGACACACTTGAGAATTTAATTAAAGGCGGACGTATTGGGAAAGGTAAAGGCTTCATCGGTTCTTTGCTGAACATTAAAGTAATTGCAAACTTAGAAGGTGGCGCATATAATCCCGTAACCAAAGTACGTAGCCATAAACAAGTTGTGAACTACTTATTTAAACAATTCCAAGCAGATACTGCTGGAAAAACAGTAAAGTCAGTTGGGATTTCTCACGCCGATGGAATGGTAACGATGGGGGGCCCATTAAAAGAATTGATTGAAGGAACAGGTTTTAATGAAGTAGGAGTTGCCTTTACTTCACCAATCATCTCAACACATACTGGCCCAGGTGCAATTGGTTTTATTTATTTTGCAGAATAATATATATGAGCTACTACATAAATAATTGTAGTGGCTTTTTATTGTTTATAAAGTGTCATGCCTATTTATACGAAAAAACATAATAAACACACATTTTTACTCAATACCTAGGTATAGTCACTTTTCATTGCAGCATGAACTATTCTATAATAGAATAAACAGCAAATGATGGAAGGTGGTCAAATGAACATTTGGCGAATGATAGTTTTGTCATGTTTGACCGTCTTTGTACTAAGTGGTTGTGTAATATCAATAGATGAACCGAATCCGCAAGCAGAACCAGAAGGGGAGCACGCAGGGACGGAGCAAGATATGAAACAGGATGAGCAACAAACAGAAAATGAGGAAAAAACCTCAAGGAATGTATTGACGCAAATTTTTGAACATTTTTTTGAGCCATCACCAGAGGATTTACGGAAAATTGATAATGAAAGCGCAAAGCAACTACAGTACCTAGCACTCGGTGATTCTTTGACAGCCGGTGTCGGTGATGAGTATAGTAAAGACGGTTTTGTAGGTAGATTAGCAGATTCATTGGTAGCTCGGTCCTCGATTTCTGACGTTGAAGTTGATAATCGAGGAAAAAGAGGAAGACGAAGTGATCAGCTATTAAAATTAGTGAAAAAAGGGCATTATGATGAAGAGTTGCAAAAAGCACAGCTCATTTCAATTACAATGGGTGGAAATGATGTCATGAAGATTGTCAAACAAGATCTGTTTAATTTGAAACGAGATGCTTTTGATAAGGAATTGAAGGCCTATAAGAAACGTTATAGTAAAATTGTTGATGGCATACGAGAAAAAAATCCAACTGTGCCTTTAATACTTATCGGTTTTTATAATCCATTCTCTATTGTGACAAATGAAGCGAATGAATTTGATACGATTATTACGGAGTGGAATAAAGTCATTGAAGACATAGCGAAGAAAGATGCTAATGCGTGCTATGTATCAGTGGAGGACTTGTTTGATTCCAATAAAGAGCTCGTTTATCATTCGGATTTCTTCCATCCAAATGCAAAAGGCTATGAAAAAATGACAGATCGAATATTGAAAGCAATGGAGAAATGTAACATGGAACAAAAGATTAACAAGGAAATAGGCTTCGAGGAGTGACAAAATGAATAAATGGAAATTTGCATTTTTTGCCTTTGCGGGCACAGTGCTTTTTGCGATCCTCCTCGTCGTTTATTTAGCAACTAGACCAGTAGATGGAGTAAATTTAGCGGAGAGTTCAAAAGGTGAAAGTGAAGTAAAAGGTAACGTACTAGTTGTCCAAACAACAAAGAAGGAATTGGAATCTATATCGAAGAAGTATTTAAAGGATGCGGGAACACCATTACCGTTGGACTTTACGATTGGTGATGATATTCAATTAAGAAGTACGTTAAAGGTGTTCTATACAGAAATCCAAATTTCTATGAACTTCGATCCCATAGTTGATGAGAAAGGGAATATAATTTTAAAACAGACGGGAATGAATGTTGGGCTGTTAAATATTCCACCGGAAACGACTATGAAAATTATGCGAGACACGGTGAATTTCCCTTCGTGGATTACAGTCAATCCGAATAAGGCAGAAATCTATATTGACTTATCGCGCATTAACATTGCTTCAGGATCTCATATTAAAGCAAAAGAATTAGACTTACCAAATGATAAGATTCTACTCGAAATTATTGTTCCTGGTGCATAAGGAGTGAGGTAAATGGCAAAGCAATATGCAACATTTGCAGGTGGGTGTTTTTGGTGTATGGTCAAGCCTTTTGACGAAACGCCTGGCATTGAATCAGTGATTTCCGGCTATACGGGTGGACATATTGTCAATCCAACATATGAACAAGTATGCTCTGAAACGACGGGGCATGTTGAAGCGGTTCAAATTACGTTTAATGATGAGCTATATTCTTACGAGCAATTACTCGCGACATTTTGGACATTAATTGATCCGACAGATGCTGGAGGACAATTTTATGATCGTGGAGAGTCCTACACAACCGCGATTTTTTATCACAATGATGAGCAACGTGATTTGGCTGAACGATCTAAGGCAGATTTACAGGCATCTGGTAAATTCGATAAGCCTATCGCAGTGAATATTTTACCAGCAAGTCCGTTTTACCCAGCTGAAGACTATCATCAATATTATTACAAGAAAAATCCAATGCACTACGAGCGCTATTCTACCGGATCTGGTCGCAAAGCGTTTCAGGAGAAACACTGGGGGCTGAAAAATGACTAAAGAACAACGTTTAAAAGAGTTAACAGAGATGCAATATTATGTGACACAGGAAAATGGAACAGAGCCACCGTTCCGTAATGAATATGATAAGCACTTTGAAGAGGGTATTTATGTAGATATCGTGTCAGCGAAGCCATTATTTAGCTCGCTAGATAAGTTCGATTCAGGTTGTGGCTGGCCAGCATTTGCAAAGCCGATTAAAAAGGAAGAAGTTACAGAGCATTTTGATGCTTCTCATGGGATGCGTCGCGTAGAAGTTCGAAGCTCAGACGCTGATTCTCATTTAGGACATGTCTTTCCTGATGGACCAAGTGAGCTTGGAGGCTTACGCTATTGTATTAACTCCGCAGCCCTCCGCTTTGTACCAAAAGAAGATTTAGAAAAAGAAGGCTATGCAGAATACCTTTCATTATTTAAATAACAAAAACTCCTAGCAGTGAATTAATCGTGCTAGGAGTTTTTTTATCAAAAGCGACGGATAGAATTATCGAAGCGACGGAAAGAGCCATCGAAACGACGGATAGAATCGACAAAGCGACGGAAAGAGTCCACAAAGCGACGGATGAACAGTCGAGCGACGGAAAGAAACGTCGAGGCGACAGAAAGAGCCATCGAAACGACGGATAGAATCGACAAAGCGGCGGAAAGACCAGCCGAAGCGACGGAAAGAACCATCGAAATGACGAATCGCCCCATAGAATCACTGGATAGAACGTCATAATTGTTTAGAAATATTAAATGATTGATCTTGCAATTCTAAATCCGATATCATCAATAAAGAAATCAGGCATACTCTTACGGCGACAAGTAGCTCCACATCCGCGTTCTTCTTCAGCCCAACTTCCTCCTCGAATTATGCGGTAATTTCCAAACAACTCTTCATCGTATAAGTCCCAGCACCACTCCCAAACATTACCTATCATGTCGTACAAGTCCCAATTATTAGGCATTTTTTCTCCAACATTGTGTACATGTTCGTTAGAATTATCTTTATACCAAGCAATTTCATCAATTTCACCATACCGATATCCTTTTGATTTTGCTTTACATGCATATTGCCATTCAGCATCTGTCGGTAATCGAAAACCATTTGAACTAGGATTGCATACAACTGATTTACTTTTCTTATCACAATCATAAAACTTGTCATATCCCAGAGCGTCAGACAAAGAATTACAAAAGTTTACTGCATCTATCCATGAAACATTAACAATTGGTTTTTGATTCGTTATTGTTGTTAAAAAATTCTTCCCCATAATCATCGCATAAAGTTTTTCTGTCACAGTATATTTGGCAAGATAAAATGGCTTTATCTCAACATTCCAAGTAACTTCCATTAAATTTTTTCTTATCCCCGGCATTCCAAATTTATAGTTTGAACTAATCCACTTTTGCTCATTACGAAAATCTCGTAGGCGAATTTCTCCTTCAGGAATATACACCATTAATTTTTTAAAATAATGATTTAAATTCGTTAACATTGTCCTCCCCAAATCTGAATCTTTTGTTTTTAGACACTATGATTTCTATTAATGAATTATTTTAAATGCTCATATTAAAAAACTTTGGGGCTAGATCATGTATCTGCTTCATTATTTATGAACATCTTTTAAACGATTTTATTATTTCTGAGACACTTTAAACTTTAAATTCACTGACAAGATTACGCAGACTATCAGCTTGTTGAGCAAGCTCTGTGGCAGAGGCATTAATTTCCTGCATGGATGCAGATCCTTGTGTCGCTGCAGCAGCGGAAGTGACTGTGTTGGCAGCTGATTGTTCAGCATAGGCATTCACATGTACAAAATCATTGGCTACAGCGTTGCTATAATCAAGTGTTAATGCAATTTTCTCAACCATAGTCACGATAATTGTTGTCGTTTCTTTAGTGTGCATTAAAATATTGTCTAAAGATTGGTTTGTTTCATTCGTTACTTCAACGCCACGAATAACTGACGATACACCCTCGTGGTTTTGAGAGATAATGGATGCTACTTCGTCTTGAATGGACGTTACAATGGATGTTACTTCTTTTGCGGCATTTTGAGATTGAACTGCTAGCTTTCGAACTTCATCAGCGACAACAGCAAAGCCTCGTCCGTGCTCACCCGCGCGTGCTGCCTCAATCGCAGCATTTAAGGCAAGTAAATTAGTTTGCTCTGAAATAGCAGTAATCGTGCCGATAATAGATGTTATGTCGGCAGATTTTCGCCCGAGTGCTTCAACTGTGGTAGTTGTGGAGGCCATCGTTTCTTCAATAGATTGCATCACTAAAGAAGATTGTTGAACGGAGCGACTGCCTACATCAGCTGCTTGCTGCATAGCCAATGATGCACGCTGAACTGCATTTGCTTGCTCATTTAACTGGTGCACAGAATGTTCAAGATCACTCATTTTTTGTTGGGCGCTTGTCATACTAGAAATCGTATTCTCGCTATCACTCGCGATATCAGCTGTAGCGTCTGCAATATTCTGTATTGTACGAGCATTTTCATCGGCTAATGACATTAGTTCTTGGCTACTACTAGAAACGTGGTCTGCCAGCCCACTGACACGTTTAATCAAATTAGATATAGATTCAATAAGTGTATTGGTTGAAGCGGCAATAGTAGAGAATTCATCATGATTACGAACTTTAACACGTCGTGTCAAGTCTCCACCAGCCTGTGCAATATCGAGAATGGAACGGTTAATAGACTGTGTATTGTTTTTTAATGATTTAAATAACATATAACCAAAAATAATAATGGCAATAAAACCGAATAGTGAAATGAAGAAGAAAGTAGTAATAGATAATGTAACTTGCTTGTTAAGCTTATCTAATTTTGCTTTATTAGCATCATCCATAACCGAATTAATGGACTCGATATTTTTATCAATATATAGCTTCATTGTTTCTCCAGTACCGCCCATCACGAGTTTGCGAGCTTGTTCAAGACCAAGTTCGTCACGCATTGTCATGACCTTTTTAGAATATTCAAGGTAATTTTTATAATATTGGTCGATCGCCTGTATATGACTTAACTCTAGTTCTCTTTCTGAAAATTGCTTTACTAATGTTTTTATTTTTTTATCGATGGAATCGATTTTCATATTATAGGAAGTAGAAAAGTTCCCATTCCCAGTAATTAAATATGCTTGTTCTAAATTGGTGAGCCTCGCAATTTCATATGCAAGTTGGTTGACAGTTAATTGTTCCAGGACGTTTTTTTCAGTAAAATCCTTCATTTGCCTTTGCAGATTCTGAATATTGATATACGATAATATCCCCATTGTGCCATTTATAACAATAATGAGAGAAAATATAATAAGTACTTTGCCTCGAATTAAATGGTAAAAACGTTGTCGTTTATCTTTAGTAGGAGGGAGATTGTGCCTAATGTCCTCTAAATCATTTGCTTTCTTTTTTGAAAAGTTATTTTTAAAGAGAGACGGGCGTTTTTGTACGGAGTTCCTGGATTTATGAGAGTTTTTCATCGCCATCACCTTCCTATTTTTGAATGCTGTTTAAAATTTTACCTTATTTTCCTAGGCATTTCTATCGTTTTTTCAAAAAATTTTCATTTTTCAGATTAATAATGCATATTATTTTTCTGTGACGAAAGTCCAAAGTTCTCAAGAAAAAAGTTCGAGTTGTGTTAGTAGGATAAAATACTTAATCGATATTTTTGTGACTAAGACGGCATTTTTTGATAAACTAGCGGAAAGCAGATGAGTAAAGAGAGGATTTCTAGAATGAAAAAGAGCTTTTATTTGTATGTACTGACATTCAGAGGTGGGGATTGGTCAGATCCAAAGGTGCGATTTGCGGAAGAAATGTTTCATGAGCATAATTTTCCGAAACAGAGCACAGAATTTGAAGAGCTTTCTTCATATATTGAATCATTCGCCACTGACAACTTAACAACAGGGGTATTTGATGAGTTGTGGGCATTATACGTAGATCAGGCATGATATAAGTTAAAATAATATAATTTATTTCAAGTTGCTAGACGTCTAGCATTGCGTAAATAGCAGAAACACAGTATTATTTATAGTGATAACTGACAGAAAAGAGGGATTGCAGTATGAGTATTCATATTAATGCAAAAAAAGGCGAAATCGCTGATACAATTTTACTTCCAGGAGATCCATTACGTGCAAAGTACATTGCTGAAACATTTTTAGAAGATGTTACTTGCTATAATGAAGTACGTAATATGTTTGGTTATACAGGTACGTATAAAGGTAAACGTATTTCTGTACAAGGTACTGGTATGGGCGTACCTTCAATTTCGATTTACGCTACAGAATTAATGCAAGAATATGATGTTCAAAAATTAATCCGCGTAGGTACTTGTGGTGCAATTCAAAAAGATGTAAAAGTTCGTGACGTTATTTTAGCGCAAGGAGCAACTTCTGATACACGTATGAACCAAATCATTTGGGGCGGCAATATCGATTTCGCACCGATCTCTGACTTTGATTTACTATTAAAAGCATACAATGCAGGTAAAGATGCAGGTTTAAACCTACAAGTAGGTAATATCTTCACAGCAGATATGTTCTATTCTGATGAGCATCAAAACGAAAAATTAGCTCAATACGGCGTACTTGCTGTAGAAATGGAATCTGCAGCACTTTACACATTAGCAGCAAAACATGGCCGTAAAGCACTTTCTATCTTAACAGTAAGTGACCACATTCTAACTGGTGAAGTAACAACTGCAGAAGAACGCCAAACTACATTTAACGATATGATCGTTGTTGCATTAGAAGCGGCAATTCAAGAATAGTTGATTTATCAACGTTTTATAGGTAATTAAATAATAAAGAATCTAGGCAACCGACCAAAAATCGACCATTTTTAAAAAATGGAGTTGAAGTAGTCGGTTGCTTTTTTATTGTTAAGTGACTATAGGTTTTATCTAAGAAATTGATCCTCGTCATATAAGATAGTACTATCAAAAAGCGAACTGAAATGCGCGAGAAATTAATTGCCCTTACATACACAAAGCACGTTGATTTGTTGTTGACAAGTTTTATTGACTGCCTGTTCGGTAGTCTTTTTTTGTTTTAGTCTTCTGATAATTTCATATAATACCATTGTGGATGGAGGTGAGGTAGATAGAAACAAAAGCACATATTAATTTTATTGATTTAGTAAAAAACACAATCAGTAATAACGGACAATCACTCGCAATACGTCTTGAAGAAAAGCACAAAGGATTTGAATACGGTTGGAAGATGGATGGAAACGAAGTTGTGTTTTGGGTTAGTCCAACTTTGAGACTTAGTGATTACACAGGAAACATATTGAATGAATTTAGTTTCATTATAGGTTTTGATGAAGAAAAGAATAAGTTTATTGTATCGGGTAAAAGTGTTAAGTCTAAAAATTTAATATAAATAATTGAGTCACATCTAACTAGGTGTGACTTTTCACTATGCTTCTTATTTTCGATAATAACATATGATTCCAAAAGCGTTATGGAGCAAATTGTGGCGATTGCTCGTAAATGAAAGACTGATAAAAAAATTGGCGTAAGATTTATTGGACCTTCATTCATATCATTCCAAAAGTTATTCGCTGAAAATGGTCGTTCCCATGGCTGTGTGTAATCTAAAAAAGTAGGTGCGGGTTAGGGAAAAACATTTTTACAAACTTTGTATGCGATGATAATATATATTAGGCGATGATTTCTAGAGTAGAGAATTCCTTCCTGGAATTGCTAATTATTCTCTTTAGAAATTTCGTTAATTAAAGAACGATAGAAGGTATATTGAATATAGTGACTAATCTAATGTATTTATTTTGTTTAATAGTATGGGGGCTTAATTTTATTGCGGTGAAAATTCAAGGAACGCCTGTAAGCTTAGAATTATCCTTGACTTATCGACTAGTTATTACAGCATTTTTATTTATTGTCCTAGTATTGTTTCTAAAGCCAAAAGGGAAACCTACAAGGAAAGATATACCCTTTATCATTGTGTTTGGTGTATGTAACTTTGCATTAAGCTATTTATGCCTATATTACGCAACAATATTAAGCTCGGCAGCAATCGTAACATTAATCTTTTCATTAAAAGTGATATTGACGCCGCTAGCTCTTCGTATTTTCTTAAAAGAGCAACTACATCCTCGTGTTTTATTTGGAGGACTCCTAGGAGTTTTTGGCGTTTGTGTTCTTATTTATCCTTCTTTAAGTAGTTTTTCTAGCTTATCTGTTATAAAAGGCATTATGATTGCTCTTTTAGGTACAGTACTAACAGCAATTGGTGATGTAAGTTCTGCAAGGAACGCCAGAGTAAAAATTGACCCAATCTATGCAAATGCTATTGGCTTTACTGTAGGAAGTATTTTAATGTCAATAATTGTATTGTTACAGGGACAAAAGATCATTATTCCTACATCAATAACATACATAGCTGCTTTATTGTACTTAACATTGATAGCATCTTTCCTAGCATGGCTATTTTATCTAAAGCTTGTTGAAAGAATAGGTGCTGCAAAAAGTGGGTACATGGTAGCTTTATTTCCGGTAATTGGAGGTATTGCCTCTGTTCTAATTGGTGAATCATCTCTTTCAATATATTTGATAATAGGATGTCTATCAAGCTGTATCGGTGCAGCTATAGCTTTAGGATTTAAAATTCCCATTAGAATCAAACAAACATGAATATAATGAAATATGATTACAGTTGGCCACTCACTTCAAAATGGGTGGTTTTTTGTATTTGTTATTTCGTTATCTGTGAGGACAAAGCTCGGTATGTCATGCAGTAGCGAGAGCCGAAAATAAACAATACACAGACTTTTTCTAGGGAAATATGGAGTTTGAAAAGTAAATGGAAATACTTACCTAAATGAAGTATTATTAATCTAAAGACATTTGTAAGATTTAGGGAGATAATATTTTGAAAAAGGTATTTAGTTTGCTATTTATAGTTCTTATATGCTTTTGTTTATTGCATACGTGTAAAAGTGAAGTTAAAGCAACTTTTGTAGGGGTAATTGAAGAGATGATAAATGATCGGGCAGCTTATGTTTATGTAACTAAAGCTGAAAATGATGCGGTTTACGGAATTATTTATGTAAATTTAGCAAAGAATCCCAATGAGAAATTTAAGGTTGGTGATAAAGTAAAAGTCGGTTATGATGGAACGGTAGAACCTACAGCACCTTTGTGGGTTACTACACTTACTGTTGAATTAGTAGAGTAATGTAATAGTACAAGGTACAAGGTGCGTTACTGCTTTGCTGATATCTAAAGTTTTGATGTTTGTAGAATTAATTGACCTATTAGGAGACTGAACAAATCAGAGCCTAATAGGTTTTTTATTTACATCAATATCGAATAAGGAAATGTACATCGGTTCATGAGTATTTCATTTTTCATCTTTTAATAAAGTGTTGAACCAGAGATGTAGATATCTCAAATATCTCAATTGCTTCTTCTGGACAAATTTCATTTTTAAAAAATAACCTCTTACGCACGTCTTTTCACCACTTGTTGGGTAAAAAAGGGATGCAATGAAATTTAATGTTACAGTATGAACAGGAAATAAGTGGTTTATGAAATAAGAAATAATAAAACCAAAATAAGAACAAATCAAACTGCATATATGTGTAGAGGTAGTGAGGGGATTCATCTAATAAATAAATTAAGAAATAAAAATTTTAGGAGGTTAGAATGATGCATAAAAAAACTTGGCTTATATTTAGTTGTTTAGCTATTTTAATATCTGGTTATTCCATTATTCAATATTTTTTTATGGATGCACATCAAGCGGGGTTTGTTAAATTAAAGCTTATGTTAAACTCAACTTTGAGTTCGTTTTGGTACATAATGCTTTATTTGCATATCATATTTGGAATAGTAGCTTTAGTAATCGGTCCCTTTACATTATTTTCTAAGTTTAGAGAAAAAAATATAAATCGTCATCGAATTATGGGGAAAATTTATATGATAGGTATTTTATTGGGAAGTGTTTCAGGTCTTTATTTAGCATTTTACGCTACTGGAGGATTGGTGTCTCAGTTGGGGTTTGGTTTCTTATCTTTATTTTGGCTGATAACAGCAAGCCAAGCTCTCGCTAAAATTAAACATAAGAATATTCAGGCTCATCAAAAGTGGATGATAAGAAATTATTCTTTAACCTTCGCAGCTGTAACATTAAGAATTTGGCTAGTGTTGTTTACTGTCCTATTTGGATTTGAACATTTTAATCTTAGTTACACTATAATTGCTTGGTTATGTTGGGTACCCAATTTAATCGTTGTAGAATGGTTTATACAGCGAAAACTTAATAGAGTGAAGCACCAGGACAATGCGGATTTACAATTTTAAATAACAAACAAACAAAAATGACTACTCTGTGATAAGTAGTCATTTTTGTTTGTTATTTGCTCTCACATCCAAAACTGAATTCAGACAGTCATTTTAATATTAAATAGGTATTTACAATTTTTGTATAATAGAACATTACCTTATCTTTTTTGTATAATCAATTAATATAAGCTTTTCGTTTATTTGATGTTGACCGATTTTCTTATAGCCGATTTTTTCGTAAAAGTGATGATTTCTAATGTTTAAATGTGGTGTATCTAAAACCCATTCAACTGCTGAAGGAAATTCTTCTTCTACCAATTTCATGATCTCGCTACCAAATCCTTTGTTTTGGTATTTTTTTGATAGGAATATCCTGTTTAATCGATATTTGTTATCTTTTAAATTACGCACATCTATACCCCCAATAATCTCATTATTGTGCCATATGGTATAGTGTATAAAGAGTTCAATTTTTCGAAGTAATCGTTCAATCGGTTCATTTACTGGACTTGTATTGTGGTCTTCATACATTCTTAAATCATCTTCAAATGCTTCTTTCTGAATTTCTAAAAGAATAGGAGCTTCAATTTCATTGGTTCTTTTGATCACTATATTCATAAAAATCCCCCCTTTACGAAATCAAATACATAATTACAGAGCCTATTTTTTAAAAATTGTTGTATTTTCTATACGAATTGAGTCAACTTCACCACAGTCTAAGCAAAATGTATAGATCTTGTTTGCTCCTTTAAATGAACCTTTACTTGGTTTAATGGGTATATAGTCTGTAGCTTCCGTAAATTGGGTACTTCCACATCTTGTACATTTTTTATTAATCATTTATTTCGCTCCTAATAATATTGCTTTATAGTAATTACTTCTATCTAAAGTGGAATTATAGCACAAATAAGGTGCTATTTGGGAATTTTTAAGAGGAACTCTGTAAATGGGATTGCTTGTTACTCAAAACGGCAAGAGAGGTAATACTTATACGAGAGTATTCACTGTGAAATTTTGTATGAATGGAGCGTTATTGGATAGTCATTTAAACAACTTATTTTGACTCTAAAATTTAAGGGATTCGTATGTCGTCTAAAGCAAGCTGTAACTTTTTTCTATTAATCCTACAAATCCATTACAATATGCTTTAACTTTTATTGCAGTAAGGGAAATTTTTTCTCCTTTATAGTCAATGAAATTTGTCTGATGCTCCAATTTCAATCCTTTGTGTTTTATAACAAACTTAAAAAATGAAATAAACCTGCTCAATTTATACGTGTTAGATTGAACATAGAAAAAATAGTTGGTAAGGTGATTGTTCTTTTGTTTGTAGGGGTGAAGAGGAGGCGATTTGGCTAGTAGATAGGCATTTGCGTAGACTGTTAATCCTTTAATAGCATAATCTATATCGAAATCGAAAGGAGGAAAAAATATGCAATACGATTACGGGCATGGTTATGGAGGACAACAAGGGGGAAGACATCCATATTACCCAGTTTCTCCAACGCATTATAATCCGACACAGCATTATCCAACCCATCATTACTACCCAATGCATTACTATCCAACACATACATCATATCCAACACATCCATCACATCATCACCACCCGCACCACCATCACCACCACCATCAACAACACTATCCGAATCCACGCTATTACTAAGATAAAAAATGCACGTACTATGAAAAAAGAAACGACAAAATCTTTTTAAGAGTCTGTCGTTCGCTTTCATTTAAATAACCATTTTATACTAGGTACAAATGGAGTGCTTTAGTGGCACTAACCTTATAAAAGTGTAAAAGGTGATTAATAAATTTTCAATATCCATATATGACTTTGTTCATAAAGTTTTAAATAGAGAAAGAGTTATTGGAGGAAAGTTGTCCTGAACTAATAAAATAGAGGTGTAAGGATAACTTATTATTACCATATACTAAAAGAAAGCTAGTGCCGACAATAATGATGGATAAAAACTATCAAATGCAAAGAGAGAACAACTGTTGATACTAGTTAATTGTATTTGATTTTCAGTTGGGAAATTAAGGGAGGACCGGATCACTGAGTAAAGTCATATTCTAAAGAGCAGGGCAATATCTCTTTCCTTGACTCAAATAGATTCAGGAAATTAGAAAAGGTCACTCTGTGAAAGTGACCTTGAATGATGTTGTGTAAGGTTAAAAAACTTTAACTATTTCTTATTTTCTAATAGCTCAAAAGAATTTTTCTTTTAAAGATTAATACATGAAAGTAGCGCCGACAATAATTAAAAGAATGAACAGAACAACAATTAAAACAAATGCTGAACCGTTATTGCCACCTCCATAGCTATAACCTCCGTAGCAACAGCTGTTGTTGAAATTGCCGACATTTCCGAACCATCCCATGTTGTATTCCTCCTTTCTACAACTATAATATGTATTGTTAGAGAAAGCGGAGAGGTATTTATCCAACAAAAAGTCCTAAGAAATAGAAATTTGAAAAATAATTATGACTTAATGTACTTTGAGAAATAAAAAAGGGCCACCGTATGGAAGTGACCCATCAGTAACAATTCAAGGCGGTGTAAGCTAAAAATTAGCTTAATATATTATTATGACGAGATAGCTACTTTTGTTTAGTGGAATGCCTTAGTAAAGATTTAAAAATATAAAGGTAAAAAAATCCAACATGCAAATAATGACTTCAACATTAAGGACCAAGATAGCTTTAGCGTTAGAATGTGCTCCAAAGGGTATTCGTGTCAATAACATCGGACCTGGAGCGATCAATACACCCCTAAATGCAGAAAAATTTGCAAATCCAGCAAAACGTGCAGATGTGGAAAGCATGGTTCCGATGGGGTATATCGGAAAATCAGAGGAAATTGCCGCAGTCGCAGTATGGCTTGCTTCATCGCAGGCTAGTTAAGTAACCGGGATTACTCTATTTGCCTATGGTGGAATGACTTTATATCCTGAATTCCAAGCTGATCGTGGGTAAGTAAAGGTGTGTTAAAAAGGTATCAAGAGATTCTTGATGCCTTTTGTATGTCAAAGGAAATTTATATTTTGTTGAAACTGAGTATTCGATTTTTTGAACTTAAAATTAACTATTTATCATCGTAATGTAAAAGGTTTACTAAAGAAGATAGAGTGTAAGGGGTCTTCGTAACGTTAATGACAAGGACCAATATATTGGTTGATCTAGCTATACAAGAGCTGAATTTGCTTTTCATTAACGATTCCATCAAATACTAGACCCAATTGATAATATATGGTATCATCTAAATTTACCACGAACTTACAATTTTGATATTTACTCTCGGTTTCCATAGTCATTTAAAGATTATATAAAAGAAAAACAGGCAAGTAATTATTTAATCAAGCTTTTCCAGTTTGTATTTTTTTCGATTAAAATCTAATCTTGTGGTAGTATATGTGTATAGTTCCAAAACGCCTTACTTATTTGATTGGTTATGATATAAATTGTAGTCGTTTTAGTAATTTATTTTTGTCTTCCATTCTGATTATAAGATTATTTGCACTATGTAATAAATTTTTAGGTTATTTTTAGTAATCGTGAAAAATCATTCACTATTAATATTTATATAAAATTGTAATAAAGGTACAGGTACATAGATTGTAGTACAAAATTCATGATATTTTTATTGACTATTTTGTTTGCTAAATGAAAGTTGGTTGTTAATATGTCGAATGAAAATAAAGAAAAACATGTTCCAAAAGGTCAAACAGAAACAACAGTACAGCGTCTACTTTCCGTTGCAGAGGAATTGTTTTCAAAAAAAGGATTTGCAGATACATCAATTAGGGAAATTGGAGAAGGCGTGGGTGTAGCAAACTCTACGATTCTATATTATTTTTCTACAAAAGAAAAAATATATATTGAAGTATTGAAACGAATAGAAAGTAGCTTGAAATCAATTATTATTGATTTAAGTGATCCAAAAGAAAGCGAACTGAATCAAATAATGGGAATGCTGGAACGTTTTATTGACTGGTCATGGGAATTTCCCCAATATAACCGAATTATGGTTCGTGAAATAATGGAGAATAGTGATCGCCTCAAAAACAGCAAAGACATGTATTTAATCGAATTTATTAATGAAGCGAAAAGACCTTTAGAAATATTGAAGGAAAAGGGAAAAATAGACTCAATCGACCCAATGTTGTTTTTAATTCAAACTATTGGTGCAATATCTTACATGTCGATTGCTTTGCCAACAGTCGGAATAATTACTGGTAACTTAGATAATAATTTACTTATGGAAAAAAATAAACAAACCATACTAAGTACAGTTTACGAAACTTTGAAATAGAGCTAGTCTATTTAGTACGCTGTGTTTTTCATGAGAGCAGTTGAATTTGGCAAATATCCAGATTCAACTGCTCTTTTTACTGTGAAGAAATAGCTACACTTTTATATGTGAATTATTTTTTGTCTATGTTAACCTGCTGTCATACCCCCATCAATTGTATAGGCACTTCCTGTGATATAGGATGCATTGTCAGAAGCTAAAAATACAACTAATTGTGCAATTTCATCTGGACTTGAGTATCGTTTTAGTGGTACAGATCTAGCGAAAATGTTTTTTTGCTCTTCTCTTGTTTTGCCCGGTGCTATCCATTCTTCAAGTTCGCGCACCATTTCAGTATCAACAGGTGCAGGACAAACTGCATTTACCCTTACGCCATTCCTAGCGTTTTCCAAAGCTGCTGTTTTAGTTAAACCAATAACAGCATGTTTGGAAGCAGTATAAACTGATAAGCCTGGAGTGCCTACTAATCCAGCAACTGAGGCTGTATTAATAATTGAACCTGATTTTTGCCCAATCATCACCTTTAGAATATGTTTCATTCCGTAAAAGATACCTTTTACGTTAACATTTAAAACATGATCTAAGTCATGTGCGTCTTGTTCTGTTAACAAACCTGTTTTTCCACCTATTCCAGCATTATTAAAGAATACATCGATTTTCCCAAACTTCTTCATTCCTTTTTCTACATAATTTTGTACCTGCTCTTCCTTAGAAACATCAGTAGGAAGAATTAAATAATCCTCTTCAGCAATATCCAAACTTGATACCACGTCTTCCAGTCCTTGACTATTTAGATCGACAAGAACTAATTTAGCACCTTTTTCAGCAAAAAGCCTTGTGGTCGCCTTACCTATCCCTCCTGCAGCACCAGTAATTACAACAACCTTTTCCTTAAAATCCATGACTATCCCTCCCTAAAAAAATGAATTGTTTGAATATTTCTCATATTGTATCGAACATAAATTCAAAATTATTATTTGTCAAGATAAATTTTACTGATACAGGAGATGCCTCTCATTTCTTAAATGGCAGGTTGAAAGCGAAATGACATCTGAATCTAGGAGAATCTGGAATGCTTTAGGATTCCGTTAAGACCTAGGAGCCAAATATCCAAGGTATAAGTTATGGATAATTATTCTATTTAGTTATTTGACAATTCTGAAAACCAGTGTTATCTTTTATCTACCGAACGTTCAGTATAGAGAGTGGGGGACAAAAGAACATAAATGATTATGGAATAAAAAAGGGGTAATCAATAAATTTCGAAATTGACCGACAAATTGAAGAAAAAAAGTTTGACTAAATTGTAGTGGCGGAGGTGGTAGCTAGAATGTGTAGTAATGTTTTATATAAAGAGCATGGAAAGATAGCAATTATTACGCTGAATCGACCTGAAAAAATGAACTCGATAAGCGAGGATGTTATAAGGGAATTAAATCAGATTATTGAAAAGATTAATGACGAGGCGAAAATAATTGCTGTGATTATTACGGGAAATGGAAAAGCATTTATGGCAGGAGCGGATTTAGCTCAAGTAGTTAAAAGTTCCCCAGAACAAAATAGAAAATATAATCGTGTGCTTATCGAAACATTCAACAAGATAGAAAACTCACCAATCCCATTTATTGCTGCGATAAATGGTTTCGCTCTAGGTGGTGGGTTAGAGTTAGCACTAGCGTGTACTATTCGGATTGCATCGGAAAATGCAGTAATAGGTTTACCTGAGGTGAAGCTTGGAATCATGCCCGGGGCGGGTGGTGTTCAGCGATTAGTAAGAACCACATCTAGAGGACAAGCAATGAAATTACTTTTAACGGGCCAGAGTATTAATGCGAGTGAAGCATATAAACTACTGATTATTGATGAAGTAGTGCCACTAGAAAAATTGATGGAACATTCGATTAATCTTGCGGAAAAAATTTCTGAAAATGCCCCACTTGCAGTGAAGGCTATTAAAGAGGCAGTGACAATAGGAGCAGATCTACCTTTAAATCATGCCATTCATTATACAGAAGAAAGTCTTGAAAAATTAACTCGTTCTAGTGATTGTAAAGAGGGCATTACAGCGTTTTTAGAGCAAAGAAAGCCTGATTTTGTAGGTAAATAATAAAACTCTGTTACTACTAATATATGAGGAGGATTTATTATGGATTTTGAATTTACGGAAGAACAATTAATGCTGCAAAAAATGGTTAGAAATTTTGCGGAAAATGAAGTCTCTAAGTATGCGTACAAGATTGATAGAGAAGAGAGTTTTCCTTATGAGTCTTGGAAAATAGCTGGGGAACTTGGTCTACTAGGAATTACCGCTCCAGAAGAGTATGGTGGTTCTGGTTTAGGAATCATTGAAACTTGCATTGTTGCGGAAGAATTGGCTGCTGTTTGCACTTCTACTTGTGCAACGATTATCCATCAATCAGGTTTAGTGATAGATAATTTTATGCGAAATGCTACTAAAGATCAAATGGAAAAATATTTACCGCGATTATGTTCTGGAGAATTAATCGGTTGCCTTGCCATGACAGAACCTAATGCGGGATCAGATGTATTAAATATGCAAATGAAGGCGGAAAAAACCAAAGATGGATATATATTAAATGGCACAAAAACCTTTATAACAAATGGACCTGTAGCGGATTTCGCTTTGGTTTATGCAAAGACATCCCCGGATAAGGGGGCAAAAGGGATAAGTGTATTCTTTATTGAGGATGGTACACCAGGATTTAAAAAAGGGAAAAAGTTCGAAAAAATGGGCTGGAGAGGCTCACCAACAGGAGAACTTATCTTTGAAAATTGTTTTATACCAAAGGAAAACCTGGTTGGCGAGGAGGATAAGGGTATAAATATTTTAATGGCAGGGCTAAATAGTGAACGCGTTGTGATGGGGGTACAAGGGGTAGGCATTGCTGCGGGAGCATTGAAGGCGTCATTAAAATATGCTCAAGAGAGAGAACAATTCGGAAAATCAATTTCTGGATTTCAGATGATTCAAGATAAACTTGCGACAATGTATACAAAAATAGAAGCTGGTCGGGCATTAGCCTATAAAGGTGCATCATTAATAGAAAATGGAAAGTCTGATGAAATTGGTAAGCTCGCAGCTGCTGCAAAACTGTTTGGTTCAGACGTAGCGATGGAAGTAACAACTGAAGCAGTGCAAATATTCGGAGGATACGGTTACATGAAGGAATTCCCGGTCGAACGATATATGCGAGATGCAAAGCTAATGCAAATTGGGGGCGGGACATCAGAAATTCAAAAGCATATAATTTCGAAGGCATTACTTTCGGATTAATTAGAAGGAAGGGATTACATGTCATTAAATAATGAAGGGAAAATAGAATTATATCGAAGAATGTATTTGGCAAGAAAGTTTGAAGAATCACTTGATAAATTATTTGCTGAAAATAAATTAGCAGGATGGATTCATTCTTGTAAAGGACATGAGTCTACAGGAGCCGCTATATCTCTTATTTTAAAGAAAAGTGATTACTTAGTTCCTTATCACCGTTCACGCTCATCAATTTTAGGAAGAGGATTAGCTGCGAAGCATTTGTTAGCAGAAATTATGGGTAAGAAAACGGGCTGCTGCAATGGAGTTGGTGGAGAAGCCCATATTATGGATCCGGTAACGAATATTTATGGAACCGGAGGAATTATTGGAAGTAATATTCCAATTGGTGTAGGGCTTGCCTATAGTAGCAAGCTATCAAAAAACAATAATGTTGTGATCTGTGGTTTTGGTGAAGGGGGTAGTAATCGGGGTGCTTTCCATGAAGCTCTCAATATGGCAGCCATTTGGGATCTTCCTATTGTATTTGTTTGTGAAAACAATTACTATGCGGAATTTTCCCCGCAACATGAACAGATGAAAATTGAAAACGTAGCTGATCGTGCAGCTTCCTACGGGATGGAAGGAATCATTATAGATGGCTATGATCCACTAGAGTGCCATCATGTCATCGAAAAAGCAGTGAGTCATGCTAGGAATGGAAAAGGGCCAACTCTCATTGAAGCAAAAACTTATAGATTAAAAGGTCATTATGAAGGGGATCCGATGAATTATAGATCTAAGGAAGAAATGGAAAAGTGGGCAAAACGTGATCCAGTACTAATCTTCAAAAAGCAATTGTTGGATACTTCACTAACTGATCTTCAAACGCTTGAACGTCTAGAAGCAATTGTTAATGATGAAATCGATGAAGCGGTTGAATTTGCCTTGAATTCAGAATATCCGTCTCAAAGTGAGGTATTAGCAAACGTCTATGCTTAAGGGGGTTACTACTATGTCTAATATTAGTTTTCGTTGGGCAATCAATCATGCTTTGGATGAAGAAATGTCAAGAGATGAAAAAGTATTTTTGATTGGTGAAGATATTGGAAAGCCTGGTGGGGTTTTTGGATTAACTAGAAACTTACATGCAAAGCATGGAGATTTAAGAGTCAAGGATACTCCTATCAGTGAAGAGGCAATTATGGGTCTTGCAGTCGGTGCGGCAATCGCTGGTTATCGCCCAGTGGTTGATTTAATGTTTATGGATTTTATAACTATTGCAATGGAGCAACTGACTAATCAGGCGGCAAAGACCTTTTATTTATCAGGGGGAAAAATTAAGGTTCCCCTAGTAGTTCGCGTTTTAGCAGGTGGTGGTTTTCGTGCAGGTGCGCATCATTCCCAAACCTTAGAAAGTTGGTTAACACATGTTCCAGGACTGAAGGTGGTATATCCAGCAACTCCCTATGATGTGAAAGGGTTGCTAATATCTTCTATTCGAGATAATAACCCCGTAGTTTTTCTTGAACATAAATCATTACTAAGCGTAAAGGGGGAAGTTCCTAATGAGGAATACACAATCCCATTAGGTAAAGCTGATATAAAACGTAAAGGAAAAGATGTATCTATTATCACTTTTGGTCGAATGGTGCATTTATCTTTGGAAGCAGCAGAGAAGCTATCAGAGATTGGAATAGATGTTGAGGTGGTTGATCTTCGAACGCTACTCCCTTTAGATAAAGAAACCATATTGAAATCAGTAAAAAAAACGAATCGTGTAGCGATTGTACATGAAGCAGTAAAAGAAAGTGGTTTTGGTGCTGAGATTTCCAGTGTTATCTCAGAAGAAGCTATTTATGATTTGGATGCGCCGATAATAAGAATAGCAAGTGCTTTTTCTCCTATCCCTGTTGGTGAACTGGAGGATTATCTTTATCCTTCAGTAGAAAAAATAGTATCGGAAATAAAAAGTTTATGTGAACAGGGGGGTGAAATATGATTACGGATGTTATTATTCCAAAGCTAGGTGCTGAAATGCAAAGAGCAAATATAGATGAATGGAAAAAAGATGAAGGTAGTTGGGTTGATGTAGATGATGCCATACTCGTAATTCAGACAGAAAAGATCACCAATGAAATAGAAGCACCAGCTTCCGGATATTTGCATATTATCGGACATGAGGGAACGGAATATGAAATTGGAAAAGTCGTAGCCCAAATAGCTAAAAGTAAGGAAGTATATCAAGAGTTGCAAAGTAGGCAATTGGATCACACACAGGGAAAGCCGAATGGTGATCTTTTGAATAAATACGAGTTAAGGCAGAAGGCATCGCCACTTGCTAGAAAAATGGCTAAGGATAATTCTATTAACTTAGCAGTTGTGAGTGGAAGTGGGAGTTCAGGTGCTATTGTAAAACGTGATATTTTGGAGTTTTTGAAGCAACAAAAAGGAAGTGAAAATAAGAAGCCATTCACAGAACAATCGGCTAATCTATTTGCACAGTCTAGTAAAAAAATCAAAGAAACCTATCCGTTAAAAGGAATGAGAAAAGCAATTGCAGAGACAATGATGAAAAGCTTACATTCGACAGCACAAATGACGGATATTAATGAAATTGATGTTCATAGGCTAGTAGAATTTAGAAATAAGATAAATGAAGAATTGCAAGAAGAGTTAGGATTTAAAATCTCTTATAATGATTTGTTTGTAAAAATTGCTGCTACTATTTTGAAAAAAATTCCTGTTCTAAATTCTAGCATTCAGCATGAGGGAATCATTATCTGGGAAAATATAAACATCGGTATAGCGGTTGCGGTAGAAAATGGTTTAATCGTCCCAGTAATAAAAAATGCAGACAAGCTATCTATAGGAGAAATTCACAACCAAAGCAACATATTAATAGAAAAGGCGAGAAAGGGTACCCTTTCTTCAGACGAAGTAGCTGATGGTACTTTTACAATTACTAATTATGGTAGCTATGGTGGATACTTCGGAACACCTATTTTAAACCTCCCTGAAGTAGGTATTTTAGGGATTGGTGCAATTAGTCAAAAGCCAGTTGTACGCGATGGTGAAATAGTTATCAGTGAAGTTTTAGGCTATAGTTTTACGGTGGATCATCGTTTAATAGACGGGAAGATTGCTGGAGATTTTCAAAATGAATTTAAACGGATTATTAATAATCCGAAGATATTATTTATCTAGGAAGCTTTATATTTGGTAATAGTGGAGGCTATGTTATGGAGGAGAAGTGGGATGTAATTGTAATAGGAGGAGGTCCGGGTGGGTATTCTGCGGCAATAAGAGCTAGTCAGCTTGGAATGAAAACGCTTTTAATTGAAAAAGGTGACTTAGGAGGTACTTGTTTAAATGTTGGATGTATCCCTACAAAGTACTTCGTTGAATTTACTAATACGCTAAAAAACATTATGGAATCTAAAAAATTTGGTATTGAATTAAGTATGGGGAGCGTTGATTATCAAGTATTTCAAAATCAAAAACAGAAAATTATTGACCAATTGTCCATGGGCGTAAAAAATCTTTTGAAAAAAAACAAAGTGGAAATTGTTCAAGGGGAAGCTACTTTTGTTTCAGATAAAATAGTACAAATTCAACAGGAAAATGGAGAACTTATAATAGAAGGGAATCATGTCATTGTCGCCGCTGGAACTAGACCGGCTCAATTTAAGATTCCTTTTGATGGAGATAAAATCGTTAGCAGTACAGATATCCTATCCTGGGTTTATATGCCGAAGAGTATAGTCATTGTAGGTGCAGGAGTCATCGGAATGGAATTCGCCAGTATTTTGTCTCAATTAGGTGTGCATGTTTCTGTAATTGAACTTAATTCAATGGTTTTAGCTAATGAGGATCAGGAAATCGTAGGATATTTAAAAAAATCCCTTGAGACAAAGGGGGTTGAGTTTTATCTATCAACCAAGGTTGTCGATGTAGTAGTAAATGAAAATGATGTTGTTCTTACACTGGAAAATGATAGTGGTACAAGTAATTTAGTAGTAGAAAAAGTACTAGTTGCCACTGGAAGAGTCAGCAATGCTGAACTCTTACGAATTGAAAATACAGATGTCGAAACGATAAATGGGTATATAAAGGTGAACGGTAGGATGCAAACAAACATTGAAAATTTGTATGCGGTGGGAGATATAACACCGGGACCGCAACTCGCCCATGTTGCCTATGATGAAGGGATTATAGCTGCAGAAAATATTGCCGGTAATGTGAAAGAGATGAATTACAGTGCTGTTCCACGAACAGTTTTTACATCCCCTGAAATATGTGCAGTGGGCTTAACCGAGGATAGAGCAAAAGAACTGTTTGATAATGTTGAAGCATTTAAATACCCTTTGCAGGCTAATGGAAAAGCGTTAATTAATGGAAATGGACAAACAGAAGGGATAGTTAAAATTATTATTGAAAAAAAATATGGAGAGATTTTAGGTATAGCTATGGTAGGTCCTAAAATAAACGAGATGATATCCACTGGTACCTTAGCTATGACTTTGGAAGCTACAGTTGATGAAATTGCAAACACCATTCATCCGCACCCATCTTTGTCAGAAATGATGAAAGAGGTTTCACTCCTAGCTTTAGGTAAACCGCTTCATTTTGGATAGTGTATTGTAGTTATGTCGAAAATTGTTGCTAAAAAATAAAGTGGAACTTCAATCATAGGGGGTTTTCCTTTTCCCCTACATAGATAGAGGAACACTAGCTAAAACCTTTACATTTTGTAAAATACTTGTGTAACCAACAGTCAGTTACGGGATAAGAAATACTCAATTTGATTATTTTTTTAAAAAGAAAGGAGTGAAATGTGGATGACTAATTTGTTTGATTTGTCTGGCAAGACGATTATTGTTACTGGTGGTAGTAGTGGCATAGGTATTTCAATGGTTCATGCTCTAGCTGATTATGGTGCAAATGTAATTATTGCTAGTCGTAATGTAGAGAGGTGTAATAATGTTTTGAAAGAAATTGAATCTAAAGGAGGGAAGGGGGCAGTAGTTCAACTAGATATATCAGATGAAAAAAGTGTCGAGAATCTAGTAAAAGAAGTTTTGGATCGATTTGGGACAATCGATGTACTCATTAATAATGCGGGTATTAGCCCGTTCATGGCTCCAATTGAAAAGGTTAAGATAGCAGGATTTAAAAAAATACTGGATGTTAATTTAATAGGGGCGCTCCAATGTGTGCAAGCAGTAAGTGAATATATGATCGAAAGAAAGAAAGGAAAGATTATAAATATATCCTCATCTGCTTCAAAGGTATCTGTAGAGGGATTGGGTGCGTATTCGATTACGAAAGCAGCTCTGAATAGCCTCACAAAAACACTTGCCTTTGAATGGGGCAAATACAATATTAATGTAAATGCAATAGCTCCGGGTTTTATGGATACAGGAGTTGCTAATTTAATTACAGATTCAGAAAATATACTTAAACCAGTCCTTGATAGAACACCGATGGGCCGTACAGGAAAAGCTGAAGAATTAAAGGGATCAGTTGTGTTCCTTGCATCAGATGCTTCAAATTACCTTACAGGTCAAACATTATATATAGATGGCGGTGCTGGAAATTGCTGAAACTGTATAGTGAAATAACATGTATTTGGCAATCTAATATGAAAGGAGATACTTAGAATGGAGGGGAAAATGAAAGCTGCCGTGCTTTATGGTAGTGGTGATATCCGCCTAAAGGAAATTGATATTCCTGAAATTGGTAGTAAAGATATTTTATTAAAGATACGAACAGTCGGTATTTGTGGTTCTGATTTACACTCTTATAAAACCGGGCTTTATTCTTTCCCTGAACAAATAATGGGGCACGAATTCTGTGGTGAAGTAGTAAAGATTGGTGTAGATGTAACGGATATTAAGTTGGGAGATAGAGTCACTGGGTTCACGGTTTCTTATTGTGGAAAATGTTACTGGTGTACCCGAAAGTCTTATCGTTTATGCCCAGATCTTTTTAAATCCTATTCCGGTTACGGTGAGCCAGGCGCTATGGCGGAATATATGAAAATTCAAAATGCCGTGTTGAATGAGAATGTATTCTTGATTCCAGACCATGTGACTGATGAAGCAGGAGCTTTAGCAGAACCTATTGGAACTGCGGCTTATTCATTACTACGAACAAAACCAACTGAGCAAGATACAGTTGTCATCATTGGTGCTGGCTTTATTGGGAATATTGTTACTCAATTAATGAAAAATAATCCAGTGGCAAAAGTGATTGTTAGTGAAATTATGGATGAAAGATTAAAACTAGCCAAAAATGTAGGAGCAGACGTTGTAATAAATGCAAACAAAACAGATGATATCCTTTCTAAAATTCAGCAACATACCGGCATAGGAAGACATCATTTTGGGGAGGGTGGAATGGCAGATATCGTAATTGATGCTGCTGGAGGTACAAATACATTAAATCAAGCCTTAACTTTTGCTAGAAGCAAAGGAGTTGTTGGTCTAGTAGCTCTTCCTGAAAAAGATGTAGTAATTGATTCTAGTAAAATAATTTATAAAGATTTGCGAATCATAGGTATATTGGGATCAATGATTCCCAGTGGAATTGATTATTTGAATAAAGGTGCAATTAATGTTGGGTCTCTTATTACTCATACTTTTACTTTAGATCAGGTCGATGAAGCATTTAAAACACTAGTGAGGGATTCAACAGCGTTGAAAGTGATGCTAAAAATATAAAATTCCGAAAATTTTGTAAATAGTTTCTTAGAAAATATTCTAGATTAAATATAGATAGTAAAAAATTATTTTTAAGGAGAGATAACAATGAAATATAAGAAGATTAAATATGAAAAAGAAAATAATGTGGTAACTATTACAATTAATCGTCCAGAGGTGCTTAATTGTATAGACAATGAAACAAACTTGGAGCTTCATCATGCATTCAAAAGCTTCAGAGATGATGATGATGCATTTGTTGCAATTTATACAGGAGCAGGGGATAAGGCGTTTTCAGCTGGGTGGGATTTAAATGATGCTGCTGCAATGAGAGAGCGTCCTCAACTCGATCAATTCCGAAAAGATGTTAGGAATTCAGAAGGGTATTGTGGCTATACGAAGAAATTTGATATTTTCAAACCTATAATTGTCGCAATAAACGGATATGCTGTTGCAGCTGGATTAGAAAATATCATGCTAGGTGATATTCGTATTTCCTCGGAAGATGCTAAATTTGGAGCATTAGAAAGACGCTGGAATATTGTTGCAGGTGATGGTTTATGTGTGCGACTACCATTAATGGTGGGTTATGCAAAGGCGATGGAGTTAATTATTACAGGAAGAGAAATAGATGCTGAGGAAGCGTTAAGAATTGGGTTAGTGAATGAAGTAGTTCCTCAAAATGAAGTCATGTCAAGAGCAAGAGAACTTGCACAATCAATATGTAAGTTACCTCAAGGGGCGCTCCGTGTTGATAAAGAAACGATAGTGCGTGGAGTTGGACGAACTCTAGAAGAGCAGACATTTATTGAAAGTGAGGGCATTATGACAATGTTCCTACGCGAAGATAAGCACTATGAAGGAGCAGGTTCCTTTGTTGAAAAACGACAGCCGAATTTCAGCAACAATGGAATTTGAATTTTTGTCTAGATTAGAATAACGATTAAGATTTTACAAATAAAGTTTATCATTTGGCTATTCAACACTACAATTTTCAGCTCGGAAATGCCGAGAAATTCATCCTGCTAAGCTGTTTCTGATAATGCATTGTTGTTTAAATGCAAATAAATTGAACAATAACCACTTAGGGAAGGTTGATGAAAATGCATATAGCGAAAGACTTTTATAAAAGAATAGGCTATCCTGAGCAGTGGATAACTGATGCAGAGACGTATAGTGACAATGATTCTTATGTTATCTATGACCCTTTATGGGATGATCCTATTGCTGATTTTCCGAATATATCCATATATCACTTATTTAAAAAAAGTGTAGAAAAGTATGGAGACCAAGTAGCAATTATCTATTTGGACAATGAAATTACTTATAATGAATTTGATGTCTTGATTAATAAATTAGCCACACAATTAATTGATTTAGGCATTAAGAAGGGGGATACAATTTGTCCAATGCTTCCACCATCCCTTCAGCATTGGGTAAGTTTCTTTGCTATTGCTAAAATTGGTGCAATCTCAGCACCAATTAACGTAATGTTTAAAGAAAAAGAAATTTCGTATCAAATTAAAGATTGTGGTGCGACTACGGTTATTGTATTAGATAAGTTTTATCCTTATTTTAATAATTTAAGAGAAGAACTAGGGTTAAAAAATATTATTGTTACTAATATAAAAGATTATGCCTCACCGGATTTTAAAGTTTATGATTCATTGAGACCATATTGGGATTTTCCGAAAGCTAAAATGGATAATACATTGGATTTTCAACATTTGATAAATGGTGCAACAGTGACAGATAATGAGGTGCACTTTTATCCAAAAGAGGATGTTGCTAAAATTATTTATACTTCTGGCACTACTGGGAATCCAAAAGGATCTATGACAACCCATTTTAATTTAGTTCATAATACAATTACCCATGCTCACCTTATGAAAATTGATAAGCCAATAAATCTTACTTTTTTACCAATGAATCACACTGGTGGATATTTAGTATTTCAATTACCTACCTTTTATTTGGGTGGAACTGTTATTCTAAGGCCAATCATGAATATGGAGGACATACTTGAAGCAATCCAAACTTATAAAGTAAATGCGATATTCGGACCACCTACTTTTTACATTGGTGTACTACAATATTTAAAATCTAATAAATTTGACCTAAGTAGTTTAACTCTGGTGACTGCCGGCGCTGCTTCAGTCTCGAAGTCTTTAATGGAATCATGGAAAACTCTTATTGGTTCAGACTTAACTGTAGGATGGGGCGGGACCGAAACAAATACCATGGGGACTTGGAGCCAATTAAAAAATAAAAATAATAAATTTTCTGTTGGTGTTCCTTTTATCGGAGAAATAAAAATTATTGATGAAGATGGCCACACACTCCCTAGGGGAAAGGTTGGCGAGCTACTTTATAGAGGATTACAAGTTTCCAAAGGATATTTAAATAACTCTAAAGAGACAATGGCAACGTTTCAAGATGATGGATGGTTTCGAACTGGAGATGCGGGTTATATAGACAGTGAAGGTTTTCTGCATTATGTAGATCGATTAAAGGATCTTATTATTGTTTCAGGATATAATGTTGCACCGATTGAAATAGAGAATGCGATATTACAACATAACGGTGTTAGGGAAGTTGCAGTAGTAGGTGTGCCACATGAATACAGGGTTGAAACAGTTAAAGCCTTTGTTGTTTTATCGGAAGAATCTAAGGGTAAAGTTACTGAACAAGATATTATGGACTTTTGCCGAAAAGAAATCGCTTCCTACAAAGTACCAACAATCGTTGAGTTTTTATCTGAACTTCCAAAAAATACAATGGGTAAAACGTTAAGAAGGATTTTGAAGGATAGAATTAAAGTGAAAGAATGAAGGAAGATATAGAATAATGTTCATAAACAGCGGACCTTACCTAGGGATTAATGGGTATGGTCTTTTTTTGATGAATAACAGGTGGAGAAATCATTTGGATATTTGGAAAATACATAATTAACATCCATTTTTACTCCAAATGCTTGGTGTGTAGGGGGATTCCTCGTAAATTGCGAGATACATATGCAAATGCGGGTACTAAAAAATAGCTAACGACTAGGAATCATTTTAGAACGAGCACCTGGTCTTTTAGTGTTTATTAATTACCTTCCAAAACAGGTGGTATTTCTTCAAATGAATCGTTCGTATAGGAAGTAGGATTTACTCCATTTTGGAGTATTTCTACAATACTTATAACAGCAATTTAACATAGTGTATTGGCTGCTGCTTTTCGAGGTTCGCCGCTAAAGAATAGAGTTTCTTTTAAACCTTCAAACATAAAGCTGAAGGGTAACCATGGATAGATCCAATCAGATTAAAAGGGTAGGCAACCTTTCTGGTGTGATTTGTAAAAGTTGTAAGCCAAAGAACATTAACAGAACGAAAATGGATAAACCTGCAAATTGAATCCATGTAGTGACAGCCAATTTTAATAAAACAAATGTTGCATAAATTTTTTATTTTCTTTATAATTAGTACCAGTTACTAAAATGAGGTAATGATAATAAAGTTATTTGTGTATTGTTATCTTGTCTGATTGAGAAAATAATACATATAGAAGTGTGGAAATACAAAGTTTTACATATTTGAATAACAATAATTTTTTATGGTTAGGTAATAGTACTTGAACATGATAATAGGAGTGAAATGTGAATGATAAACATTCAATCAAAAGCAAGAATAACAGCGATAGGCACATACGTTCCTGAAAATAGACTAACGAATGAAGATTTAGAAAAGATAGTAGAGACGAGCGATGAATGGATTGTGCAAAGAACTGGTATGAGGGAACGAAGAATTACGAGTGACAATGAATTTGCATCCACATTGGCTTTTAAAGCTATAGAAAATTTAGTTGAACAATATCAAAAGGATATTACAGATATAGATTTAATTCTTGTTGCAACAACTACGCCTGATTATGCTTTTCCAAGTGTAGCTTGCCAAATCCAAGAACACTTTAATATTAAAGAAGTAGGTGCACTAGATCTTCACGCTGCTTGTGCTGGATTTACATACGGATTACATGTAGCGAACGGATTAATAACATCAGGTCTTCATCGTAAAATTTTATTTATAACGACAGAAGCTTTGTCTAAAGTTACGGATTATACAGATCGAACAACATGTATCTTATTTGGAGATGGCGCTGCAGCAGTTTTAGTAGAAAAAGATGAAGAAATGCCAAGCTTTATCGCCAGTCATATTGGTACAAACGGTGCTGGAGGTAAGCATTTATATTTAACAAATTTATCTACTACTATGAACGGTTCTTCTTTGAGTACATCTGGAAAGATAGTTCAGAATGGGAGAGAGGTATATAAATGGGCTTCACGTACACTTCCTACAGGTATAGTGGAATTACTACAGCAAGCAAAAATGGAACTAAATGAAATAGATTGGTTTGTTCCTCATAGTGCTAATTTAAGAATGATAGAATCCATCTGTGAAAAATCAGGTATAAGTTTAGAGAAAACATTAACTAGTGTCGAGTATATGGGAAATACATCAGCTGTTTCTATTCCATTAGCCTTACAATTAGGTATAAACGAAGGAAAATTAACTAATGGGGATACTTTATTAATCTATGGGTTTGGTGGTGGCCTAACACACGCTGGACTTATTATTAAGTGGTGTCCAGAAAAATTTTGATCCTTCTTAATTTAATGCTACAGTTTACAAATTTTTTGAGATAAACAAAAGACCGGTACTCAATTTGATAATGAGTAATCGGTTTTTTTTAACTCATCGTCAGAGGTTTATTAAATTGGTGATATTTCACAAAAGGAAAATGATTGGATGTATTATAGGATTAAGAGGGATAACTATTGAAGTAGGAGTGAAGACTGTTGAATAATTCTTGGAATAAATTTATATATAAGATTGGTTCTCCAATTTACGATAAGTTCTTTAATTCAGGGAAATTTTTAAATGCTCGAAAACAAATATTTCAATCCATACCATTCAATCATCAACAAAAGATCCTGTTTGTCGGTGTAGGAACAGGAGCTGATTTAGAGTTAATAAATCACGCTAACCTAAATATAACGGCTATTGATTATTCAACTGATATGCTCGGAAAAGCAAAAAAGAAGTTCGAAAATTCTACAATAACATTTTTAGAAATGGATGCTCAAAATATTGAATTTGAAAATGAATCGTTTGATTATGTCATAGCTAGTTTAATCCTTTCGGTAGTACCTGATGCAACTAAATGTTTTCAAGAGATGACAAGGGTTTTAAAGCAAGAAGGGAAAATAATAGTTTTCGATAAATTTGTTCCTAAAAACAAAAAACTGTCTATACCCAAAATGTTGCTAAGACCCATTATAAGCGTATTAGGAACTGATATTGGCCGAAGCTTTGAAGAAATATCACCTGAAAATATAGTAGTGAAAGAAGATACATCTATAATGCTAAATGGGATGTATAGGAAAATAATAATTGCAAAGATAAATTAAGTGTTTTAACATTTGCAAACCATTAAATGGTTCCCATCAGGGTCTTTGAAATTAAACCACTGGTTATGCACAATTTCTGTTGTTAATTCGACATTCTTACCCTTCATATACTCATATGCTTGTTCTATATTGGTAGTATTAAAATGAAAAGTAGGGGTCTTAAATATATTTTCCGCTGAAAAATTCTTACTATCTAACACAATTCCGGTTCCATTCATAGGTACTATATAAAATGACCAAATAATATCTCACCATCTGCTGGTAACTCTAATATATCACTATACCAATTACGTGATTTTTCAATATTACAAACAGGAATAAAAATTGTTCCGACTTGATTTAATATTGGGTTCATAAATTCTACCTCCTAAAAGTAATAATAAGATTAATTTACTGAAGAATTTCATATTGTTTAATACCACGATCTCTTATTAGTATATTAAAATCAGGGGGCTAAAATGATGACAATCAAGGTTTTTATTGCAACAGAAGAAGATTATTTTGCTGTGAATCAGATAGTAAAAGAAGGGCATGAAGAGCATGTGATGGAGGAACCAACGATTTTTAAAAGTGTGGAGTCAGTAATGCCTGAAACCTATTATAATGAACTAATTGTCAACGAAGAGAGTGATATTCTAATTGCGAAGAAAGATGAAATTGTAGTAGGTTTCGCAGTCATAAGTGTTGAAACTTCTCCTCCTTTCGAGTCGCTCGTTCCACGGAAATATGCTTACATACACGATTTTGGTGTAAAAGCTGATCAACAAAGAAAAGGAATTGGAAAAATATTATTTACTGCTTGTATAACTTGGGCTAAAGAAAGGGCAGTTAATTCAATTGAGTTAAATGTTTGGGAATTCAATACGAAAGCAATTGATTTTTATAAACATTTTGAAATGAGTAGCGTAAGTAGAAAAATGAAATTAAACATTTAACGGGGTATCTTGAATAAAAGAGGCAGAATTGTGAGACTATCTTTGTGATGAGACATTTCTGACGCTATTCTATATTATAACTATCCTTAATGTATGAGAAAACATGAAAAAAGGACTTCCGTTAATACACGCAAGCCCTAGAATGGAGGCAAACAATAGTTTCTATAGTTCGATAGCCCATTCTTTGATTTTATTTTAAGTCTTAAAAATCCAACATACATACTTAAGGTGCCCAGTTTGTTTTCCTATTAAAAAGGTATAAGTAGTATCCAACACATTTTATTTTAGTATTTGTGATAATAGGAAACACTACGCACTGGTCCATACTAAAGTTCTTAATAAATAAAACAAGCCAAGACCGGCAATAATCAATAGAACGAATAAAACAATAGCAAAGGCAAAATTTGTACCTGGTGTATTTACGCCATGAGATGGATAACTCAAAACAATCCCCTCCTTATAAAAATTTATAGCAGGATTATTTGAAGAAAGGAAAAGTAATATATATTATAAAAGACTGTAACAAAACCTAACAGCTTTTATAATATATTTACTTTTTTAATATACAGCTATGGGCACTGGGAAGAATTGATTAATGGCGGCTTTCTACTGTTATTTCAAAATGTGGTTCCCATATACCGGCGTCCATTTCTAAATAGTTTGTCTTTTAGATCATTTTGAAATTATTACTATACGCTTGAGTGGGATTACCCACTTCGTCTAGGTCCATATAAGCAAGCGCCACAAATAAGGGCTGATAAGCTACAGCGGGGCATTTGCATCGTTGGTGAAATATAGAATACGGTCCTATCAAATAGGGACAATGCTGTGCGATTAATATTACAGCCACAAACAAATGATACTTCTTTTTTTCTTTATACTATGTTGTACAGAGTAATGAACTCAGGGCCAATCACCTTATGTATGGTGGAATTAATCCTGAAGTAATGATAAATTAGTTCAGCGCTACAAGTTGAGGATAACATCTTAAGAAGTTGATTAGATCGAGAGACCATTTCATTATCAATCTATTAAGAGCTATTTTGTATTTTCATTTTCATTAGTGTAGGAATCGCCCACGGCCAAGTTAAAAACATAGTAATATAAAATATTAAAAAAATTAGTTATGCATCTCTCTTTTTATTAGATAGAATTAAATAATACCTTATTTGGAAGTGGAGTGATGAAGATGTTTCCTATTTTAGATACTGAACGATTAGTGTTAAGAGAACTTACTGAACATGACGCCCAAGATGTTTTAAATTGCTTTTCTAATGCGGATGTATTACGCCATTATGGGCAGAATCCATTAACAAGTTTAGAGCAGGTTAAACAAATCATTAACAATTTTTCAAAGAATTATGATGAAAAACGTGGTATAAAATGGGGAATTGCATTAAAAGGCCAAGAAGGAATTATCGGTACTATTGGTTTTCAAGAATGGTCTACTGAGCATAAAAGAGCTGATATCAGCTATGCACTTTTTCCTGAGAGCTGGGGAAGAGGTTATGCAAAGGAAGCTGTTAATAGAGTGCTATCATTCGGCTTTCAAGAAATGGATTTAATGCGTATTGGTGCTATTGTATTTACTGAAAATGAAGCTTCCAATAAATTATTAACCAAATTAGGCTTTGAAAAAGAAGGGATATTAAAAAATTATATGCACCAAAATGGTGTTCCGTATGACACTAATATCTTTTCTTTAATAAAGGTTAAAACATCATAAAATGGCCAGGACCAAGATAGATTAATTTCTGTCTTGGTTTTTATCATTTAAAACGATGAAATATAAGTGATCCCTCGCTGAAATAAATATTCGAACCCCCTTAATATTCTTAAAATTGATATAATAGGAATGTTTAATTATTTAAATAATGGAGGATTAGGAAATGAAGATTGCTATTGTTTGTTTCGATAATTTCACTGATATAGATGTTTTTTTACCTTGGGATTTATTAAATCGTGTACGTTTAGTTGGTGGAATTTCAGATTGGAATGTTCAGCTATTAGGAACAGAAAAAACTCAAATATCTATGTCAGGTTTACGGATACCGATGACAGGGAACATATCTGAGATTCCATTTGCTGATGCTGTAATATTTGCAAGTGGAAAGGGAGTGCAAGATTTATATCGAAATCAAGAATACCTTAACAAGATACATTTAGATCCTAAAAGACAACTAATAGGCTCTATGTGTTCAGGTGCGTTGCTACTAGGAGCGAAAAATTTATTAACTGGTAAAAGAGCTACAACATATCCAACTGTAGTAGAGCAGCTTAAAGCATTTGATGTAGAAGTAATTGAACAAAGTTTTGTCAACGAAGGAAATATTTCGACTGCTGCAGGTTGTTATGCGGCACAAGATTTAGTAGCTTGGATAATAAGGACCCTAGTTAATGAAGAAATGGTTGATACAGTACTTGAATCTGTTCAACCAGTAGGTAAGGGTTTATATTTCCAAACCCAGTGAGTTGTTTATGATAGTGAGAAAATAATCGAAATTATAAGTGAAATGCTCGTTTCCAAAACAAACACTTTTAGTACTAATAAAAAGGATGAATTCAAATTATTTCAAGACCGTGAATAAACATTTACTTATTACTAAATATTTGAAAAAAGGGGGAAGAGGAGAAAATGGATGGAAATATGAAGAGTATAAAAAAGTATGGATTTGGAATATTTACAATTGTCCTAATCGCAATTGGATTATTAATATTAATAAACGGTGTTGAATCAGCAGATGAGTACTTAAGTAATACAATGGGTGGAAGCATGGATACAGAAAGTTTCCTAATAATAAAATCCATTATTTCTTTAGATATACTAGCAATCTAAAAGATCTTTTTTAGTTGAATGTATTGAGTTGCTCTATTTTCGTCCATCAAACATGAGCAACTCGCTGCGAAAAAAAAGGGTCACCGGAGGAAAATGACCCTTAGTAATTCATTTAGAAGGTTAGGGATAAATTTGTAATGCTTTAGGTGAAATATGAGCACTTGTGATATTGGCGGTGTCGTTTTTTAGTATCTAATGAAAGTAGCGCCAACGATAATCAAAAGAATAAATAATACTACAATTAGGGCAAAAGCGGACCCTGTGCCGTAACCATTACCTGAACAGCTCATAACTACGTCCCTCCTTTCTACAATCTATAATATGTAGAGCAGTAAAAAGGAGAGAAGGTAATCAACTAACTTAAAGAAATAAATTATTACAATAAAGATAAAAAAACCTCTCTGATAAAGGTGACCCCGAAATTAGGAAGTAATAGTATAAAATAACTCTATGTTCACTATTACAACAAATATTAGAGTATTATAGTTATGATTCATCTAATCAATAACAAGGATAAAATATCCCTCAGTTATGTGTTTCAATTAATTTTACTATTGTTTTTAGATCAATAGCTTTTGATAAAGGGTAATCTTAATAGTGGAGGAAATATATATGGAAATAGAGAAACTACCAAAGGTTGGCGTGGGAGCAGTTATCCTAGATAACGCTAACAAAATTTTACTAGTTTTACGTAAAAAAGCACCTGAAGCAGGTTGTTGGAGCTTACCTGGTGGCAAGGTTGACTACATGGAAACAATAGAAAATGCGATCATACGTGAAATAAAGGAAGAGCTTGGAGTGGACATCGAAATTACACAGTTAGTATGTGTGACCAACCATATTATTCAATCAGAAGATGTACATTATGTCGCACCTACTTTCACTGCCCGTATTACGAATGGGGAAGTACAAAATAGAGAGCCACATGCTTTGGAGAAAGTGCAGTGGTTTTCAATAAATGATATCCCAGAAAACATTACAATGACAACAGAATATGCTCTGAAACAGTTAAAGCTTTTGTGATTTTTAGGAGGAATTATGGATACAATTTTATTTGATCTGGATGGTACACTGCATGACTCTGAAAGTTGTTACATTCAAGCTTGCTGTGCCAGCTTAGAAACATTTAAGAAGAATAAACTATCGGATAAAGAAAAAAATTATTTGATTGGGAAACCGATTACTAGAATTATCGATGAATGGTTTAGTGATCAAAAAAACGAGGTGTTAGAATCCTTTTTTGAACACTATGAAATGTTTAACAATCAAGTGCAAAAATATAACGGTGTTTACGAAGTATTAACTGAATTAAAGAATAGAAAGGTGACAATGGGCATTGTATCGTCCAAATATAAAAAATATATTGTCCAGGAATTGTTAAATACAGAACTCTATCCATTTTTCGATGTTATTGTAGGGCTCGATGATTGTGAAAAGCATAAGCCCAATCCTGATCCTTTATTAAAAGCCGTTAATGAATTACAAATTGAGCTAAAGAATTGTCTTTATATTGGGGATCAGCCCACAGATATTTTTGCTGCTAATGCGGCTGGTATAATGAGCTTTGGTGCATTATGGGGAGAAGGCAATAAAGATATATTAGTAGGTGCATTTCCTACAGGTATATTACATAAGCCGGAAGATATATTAGCCATTCATCGACATATAGTATTCGATAATCATTAAAATCACCAGGTACTCCAATTAGAGTACTGGTGATTTTTAACTTCTTCCAGCACGTGCTTTGGTAGCGTAAGCGAAATGACAGCTACATATGTCTTCTGTAACGTAAGTGAAACGGCAGTTACAAATGTTTTTACTGTACCTAAAGTGTAACGTGAACGGTTCTTTCTTCCAACATCTCATGAACACCTTCTTTTCGGTAATATGGAAGTAAGTGTGTAGCACAAATCTTTCATCATATATTGTACGATATTGACTACCTAAAATTTGATCGATAGGAAGACAATAGATCAATCCGGTTTCCGTCCACAAAAAGCATAAGTTACGCATATGATTGATCAAAGTCCACATGATAAAATTGATCGTTTTTGTTATGTTCTTAATCATCAGTAAGTCTCAATGACGTATCTTTAATAAACGAAGGGATTTCGGTGACAACGTAGACGATATCTAGAAATATATCCTTTGGAGCATTTAGATTTGTTCTTGAACCGTTCATAATGACCGCTCTAATTCGGTCATCTTTTCTAGCCCATTTTAAATTAAACATTTGATTATCTGTTCTCAATAAAAATCATGTTAAAATTATTGAGGTATATTTGGAAAGTACGTAATGAAGAAACAGATAACCTTAATTAGTTATCTGTCTTTATTAATCATTTTGCAAATGGATCTTCCGATTCATATAGAAAACTTTTCTCAAGATTTTCTTTTGTTTCGGCATTGACGGTTTTTTCTTTTGCTTCTGCTTGTTCACTAGCTGGAGCTTCGTCATGTGAAGAACAAGCAGTTAGTAGGAATGCTACCATTGCTCCTATATACAAGAATTTTTTCATTGCTATAACCTCCATTATTGTTTGGTTACGTTTTAGATTGCGCAATTACACTTAGAATATTACGGAAATGACAATGATAAATTTTGCTTTTGTAACAAAAAATGAAAAATGAACGTTGAACAATAAAAGGGGGAAAAGGCGTGAAAAGAATATTGGGTTTCATCACAATTTGTGTAATGATATTAGTAGGTTGCTCACAGAAGGAATCCAACGCATAATTCAACAGGATAAAAACTCGAATCTTGTTGGAGAAGTTCTAGCCAAGGAAAATGAGTGAAAAGAAAGCGAGTATTTTACATCTGGAAATTTAACCTTGATTGGTGAACCGCAATTATTAGGATTCACGCATAGTAAAGAGGAAAAAATATTTGCTAGCAAAACTGAAAATACGGCTGGCACTTTTGGGGAGAGGGCGACAAAATAGGAGACTTTCTTAATGTAAAGGGTACCTACCAATTAACGCATAAAGCAGTTAAGTTGGTTAAAGATGTTAAGTTACTTGGACCGAACAGCGGGGCAGATAACCATGCTTCTACAAATATGACTTTTCCAATAGGCGGTATGTGGATGCTGGATGCCTATATTGATGGGAAGTTATTTGGTAGTGTTTATGTAAAAGTGGAGAATTGAATAGCTTTATAGTTACGTTTAGCAATTGAAAAATACCAGGCAATCCAGAGAGATCCTGGTATCTCACTATTTTCTAAGGTCTATTGATAATTTATAGTTTGCATGCTTATTTAAATCGACTAGAATTCAATCTAATACACCGTTTCACGGGAATCTACATTCAAGAAGATAGCAATTATATGGAAGCGGTCAATCATTGGACATTATCAAGAGCGGTTTTAAGAAGCTTTATCAACGAAAGAAGAGTTGCTGCTCATGTATTTGTGCCGGAGAATGGTGAAAAATACATATTTTAAATAAAAAGCGATTTTAATTATAGCTAAATCTTGTAAAATTAGTGTAGGAGGGGTCTTATGAAGCATTCTATTTATAACAGTGAAAAAGGTAGATTGGCTATTTTAAAGCACTATGAACAGTATTTAAATTCATTTGATTTTGAAGTTGAAAGAGCTTTTGTGGATACATCCATTGGAAAAACACATGTGCTAATAGCGGGTCCAAAAGAAGGGAAGCCATTGTTTGTTTTTCAAGGTGGGAATTGCATTAATCCGATGACATTATCCTGGTTTAAGCCGCTAATACAAAAGTATAGAATTTATGCGCCGGATACGATTGGTCATCCAGGATATAGTGAGCAAAAGAGAATTTCAGCAAAAGATAATAGCTTTGCACAATGGATAGCTGAGTTGATGGATTATTTTAATATTAAGAAATGTGCTTTCTTAGGGCCATCGTACGGAGCGGGTATCATTTTAAGGTTAGCTACCTATATGCCAAATAGGATTGATTGTGCTGTGCTTGTTTCTCCTGCTGGATTAAAACTTGGCTCCAAAACGGAGATGATTCAACATATCTTATTCCCTTTGCTGTTGTTTAAAAATTCTTCGTCAGCCAAGTATCTTGAGAAAATTACCGATAGAATGTCTGCCAATTGCATGAAAGAGATGGATCGGCAGATTATTGGAGATATTTTTCGTTATGTCAAATTAGAGCAAGAGATGCCTAAATTAACAGTTAGAAAAGAATTAGAAAATTATGTTTCACCTACATTAATTATCGCTGGAGAACAGGATATTTTCTTTCCGGAAAAGAAAATAAAAAAAAGAGCTGAACAAGTCATACCAAATTTGACTATTTTTCAATCATTTAATATGGGACATTTCCCTTCAGAGGATTATTTAGAAAAAATAAATAACGTTATTATTGGTTTTTTTAATAAACATTATTGATTGTTTTTTAGAGAGAGTCCCATAGAGGATGCTCTTTTTATAGAAAAACAGACAACATTAGTTATCTGTTTTTCCAGTTTGTTCAGTTTTTAATATTCTAAGCGCATAGTATGGCACATTTCTTTAAATCCATGTTTGTTATACAAGTTAATAGCGCCAATATTTTCTGCTAATACATTTAACTCCAAGTAGTCTAGTTTACGATTTATTGCCCATTTTTTTGCCTCTAGTAACAATACTGACCCAATGCCTTTGCTTTGGTATTGACCTCCAACAATTACATCCATTATATATGCATAACTATGCTGAACGATACAAGAATAAGGAGGAGTTAAATTCTTGAATTAGCAAAAAGCCAACGATACTGTTATCTATTTCAGCAATAAAAATATTTTTCTTCCGAAATTGTGCTTTTAAGAAACTCCACATGTGATGCTTTTAGCCTTCGTTCCTCTATCGCTAATCCCCAAGGAGTCCCCCAGTCTCCACTCCAATCAACTATATGCATGACATAAGTTTTAACAAATGTCATCCACAACATTTGGTGATGATCCTAATATGTGTAAAAAGAGGGGCTTTTAAAAAAACTCATAAAGCTGACCCAGTATAAACCGCATAGGATATCCAATACTAATGCTGTTTTAAACTATTTAAAAGTGAAAGGAGGCAAATCATCAGTGAGATTTTTAACATGGGGAATTATTGGTGCCGCTACTATTTATGGTGTGGTGAGACACTTTGGGATGGCAAATGTCGACAACACACAACCAATGGTACAATCTAATCAGCAAGGCACGACACCAGTACAATTAGTAGCAAACAGCAATCCACTTACCGCAAATACACCAAAACAATAATGCAATAACTAGCTTATAGACTTGTATCTGTTATTGGTCTATAAGCTTTTACATAAAAATTGTAATAGTGAGCTAAAACCTTATATTATTATTTACAAAAGTATCCATAAAAATGTTGTGATAAATTAAACTGATATGATGTTTGTGGTGAGAAGTATTAAGTGCTTTTGAAATTCTATTGGTGAATATAGCTTATAAAGGCACTTTTTCAGTTTGTCCAATTGCCTGTCAGGTGGGAGAGATTTATTTTGAACTTAAATTTGACTAAGAGAAGGATTTCTTCTTGTAGTCTTTTTTGTATTTCAGAAGAAGAGATTTTACTTAAAATAAAGCAAATCCAGGAAAGGTGCGTATTAATGACAAATTATCAATTAGTATATGATTACAAGGACAATCAAAAATATAGAGAAAGTTTCAATGAATTAGCAAAGTTAGTTTTTGATTTAGATTTTAGGCAATGGTATGAAAAAGGATGCTGGAACGATCAATATATCTGTTATTCATATATGGATGGAGAAAAAATTATTGCCAATGCATCTATAAGTAAAATGACTGTCATTGTAAACGGTAAAGAATACAAAGCAATTCAAGTTGGAACAGTAATGACACATCCGGATCATCGAAATAAAGGCTTAGCAAGAAAATTAATGGATGCCATCATTGATAAATATGAGAAGCAATACAAATTCATCTATTTATTTGCGAATGAAACAGTCCTTGATTTTTATCCGAAATTTGGGTTTTCACGAGTACAAGAAAGTAGATATTTCTTAAATGCTGTTGGCTTAAAGAGAAAATCAAATGGGACGGCGGTCCGAAAATTAGATGTTGAAAATTTAAACGATTTTTCTTTATTGAAATTGTATGCGAAGGAGAGAATTCCAACATCGTCGATTTTAGGTGTGAAAGATAATGAAAGTTTACTTATGTTCTATTTTCTTATTGCATTTCCTCATTCAATTTATTTTATCGAAGAAGAAGACGTTATTGTTTTGTTCGAAAAAAAGGATAAGGAATTGCATATTTTTGATATTGTTAGTCGCTGTAAAATTGATATAGCAGATGTTTTAAGCTATATTACATCCCCGGATATAAAAAGGATTATTTTTCATTTTATTCCTGATTGTAAGTATGCGGAATCTGAAATTATAGAAGTTGAGGACGATGTTTTGTTTATTCGACCTATGATAAATTTCGGGACAAAGCAACCTTTATTTCCATTAACATCACATTCATAATTTCAGAATAAAGTTGAATTACTTCTCAGCTATTAGATGCACATATCGACTTTACAACATGAAATGTACCGGTCTTTTTACCACAGAAAAACATTAATAATATATGCGATTTATGCGATTATAAACAAATACAATCAATACTTTTAGAAAATCTAATATTTCTAATGAACATAAACTACTTAAGGAGGACAGTTACATACAATTAATAAAGGTTTATACATGAATTTCATTATAAATAAAAAGGTATTGATGTTATAATATGGAAATATAAAAACGGGTCATTTTATTGAAAACACTAAGTATTGCTTTTCGTATGCAGGGTAGGAAAGGAGGTCAAGATAAATGAAAATTACTATGCGATATGGGGTTGACGCTCCGTTTTGGGTTGCCTTTTTAATTATTATCGGGCTGGTATTTACGTCTTTGGGTGTGTTTGGTTCAGTCAATGGGTTTGTAATGGGCTATGGTTTGATTTGTCTTGTGACGGGCCTATGGATGTTTACATATTCAACAACAATTAAAATCGCACATAGAAAGGTGATTTTGAGCCTTGCACAAGCTAAATCAGGCGATGAACTTCTTGATGTGGGAACAGGTCGTGGACTTTTAGCTATTTCCGCATCTCAAAGGGGTTGTAAGGTGACAGCCACTGATGTTTGGTCAAAATGGGATTTAGGAGGGAATGGAAAAGCTAAACTCCAAGCTAATATAGTTGCTGAAAGTGTGGCAGAAATCGACATCGTGGATGCAGACGCTCGAGAACTTCCATTTTCGGACGGAAGTTTCGATGTTGTTGTCTCAAACTTCGTAGTCCATAACATTAAAAGTGTAGAAGGAAGAAGGAAGGCGATTTTAGAAATGTGGAGAGTTTTAAGCCCAAATGGTCGATTAGTCATTTCTGATTTCAGTAAAACAGCTGAATACATTCAAATATTGAATTCAGTTTCCAATCGCGTTGAAATAAAGCAATTTTTTTATACATTTCCGTTTTCAAAAGCTGTTGTTGTGCAAAAGAGTTAAGATATCAATAAACAAAAAAGATGTATTTACTAAAAGGTTCATATAACAGGGGCAGAAAATGGAAATGATGATTATGCTGGTTGGACATTAAGTTGGTTTAAGTTTGACGAGTTATTTATACAAGCACACAAGGAACTATTTAACAAAAAGGTGAATTGCAAGTTATTATTTTATATTTTTTGTATTGGGGCAATTAGAGACTTAATCTTATTTTTCAACGGAAATTATATAATCAATTTATTCAGCTAACGACCAGATTGCGGAATAAAGAAATACAGCTTATAACATTAAAAGCACAGAACTCTCTGTGCCTTTTTACCTTCTATCTCATAACCTCCAGCATTGGAGATAGAAAAAGGGAGAGCACGTTTTATCGTGTTCTCCCTAAGAAATTATAATACTATCTACTTTGAGTTTGAAGGGCTAATTTAACACCTAGCCCTATATAAACGAAACCGACAGCCTTTTCAAGCCAACGAGAACCATTGTTTGATGTTTTCGTAAAGATTTTTTCGCCAATAAAGCTTGTAATAATAGCTAACAAAATAGTATATAAAGCACTCATCACAACAAATGTAATTCCTAAAATCAACAATTGTACAGTGATGGATTGGCCATTAGGTTGAACAAACTGTGGTAAAAACGCTAAGAAAAATAATGCAGTTTTTGGATTTAATATTTCCGCTAAAAAACCTTGTCGGAACGAAGTACTTGCCGGACTTTGTTCAACAGTTGGTTTTTCTATTTTTTGTGGTTTTGTTAGTAGCATTTGAATACCTAAATAAACAAGATATGCAACACCAATATATTTCACTACTTCAAACGCAGTTGCAGACTTCATTAAAATTGCTGATAAACCTAATACAGCAGCTGACGTATGGACTAAGTCACCTAGTCCAATTCCTAGTGCCGTGAAAATACCGTTCTTTTTACCACCTTTCAACGTTTGCGTAATGGTAATGATAACAGCGGGACCAGGAATTAAAAATAAAAGAAGAACTATTGCAATAAAAGATAACATGTTTACCCATCCTATTCTAATAAACTAAACATTCAGTAAGAGAATAATAAAATTGACTTAATGAATGCAAGAAATATTATATTCTATCTTCTGTAGGACTGTCGATAATGAAATTCTAAAAAGTAACTATTTATAAAAATCAGAAAATTATTTGTTGATATTTGTATAATATTATATATTATTGGATTATAGTGAAAGGATTTAGGTGAGAAATTGAACACAAAGAGATGCGATTTATCTTTGGTCATACATATTATTTTAATAGTTTTCATTATGATCATTGGTATGTATTGCTTAAAAACTGAAGATTTTACTATGTTGCCTTTTTTACAGATTTTGTTAGTGCTTAACTTTATCATAATAGGCTTTCGAGAATGGAAAAGAGGGAAAAAAACGTATGTAAGCCTACTCTATTTCGGTGTTGCGATTTTTATATTACTTGTTTTTGTAATATCTTTTTTTGATTAGTAGGAAATAGTTCATAGGGAGGGGTTACAATGAAGAATATTATTGAAATCGTTAGAAACGTAGATCAACTAATGGTTCCGCAAAATTTTGTTGGGATAGGTTCTACTAGAAAGGTGTTTCGTTTTAAAAATTGGGTCATAAAAAAGCATCTACATGAAATTGGTTTTATACAAAGTCAAAATGAGCAAAAAATTCATCATGCATTAAAAGAGAAAGGATTAGCCAATTACGTAGCTCCTATTTTGTATTTGGATGAAAAAATCTCAATACAACCATATGTTCAAGCATTACCTTTAGTGAATGGTGAAAAATTTGACATAGATTTTAAAACTGATTTGCGTATATCCGCTAATTTAAAGGCAGCAATCGAAGAAATTGATCGAATTCATGATGGATTTGACTTTTTAGATAGCAGTAATTATGGCGAAGATGAGCATGGTCAATTGATGTTATTAGATTATGGCATGACGAAAAATTTATATGAAACAAAATGGGTCCCTCTCGCAGAAGCGGGCGTGTTACCACAAATTTATTTTGAGCCATGTACAAAATGTGGTGTAGAAAAAGAGCTTAGAATTTATGGTGAAAATGATATGGATAGAAGATGTTACGAATGTGGTAAAGAGTAGCAGTATTTCTAGTATGTTATTTTTTACAAGTCATATCTTAGGGATAAGGCTTTTTTAATAGTACCAACTACTAACATTTAGTGTTAGAATTAGGTGACAAATCCTTTGGAGGTTATTAAATGTTAGATATTCAACAAATACAAGAAGTATTAAGACATCGTTACCCATTTCTTTTAGTGGATAGAGTTTTGGAATTAGAGGAAGGCAAGAGCGCTGTAGCAATTAAAAATGTGACGATAAATGAAGAATTTTTTAATGGACATTTTCCTAATTATCCAGTAATGCCTGGCGTGTTAATTGTAGAGGCTTTAGCTCAAGTAAGCGCAATTATTATGCTTACTAAAGAAGGGAATCAAGGTAGACTTGGATTACTAGCAGGTATTGATAATTGTCGCTTTAAAAAACAAGTTAAACCTGGTGATCAACTGCGTCTTGAAGTGGAAATTACTCGCTTAAAGGGTGCCATTGGTAAAGGACGTGGAGTTGCAACGGTTGACGGAGAAATAGCTTGTGAGACAGAGCTTATTTTCGCATTTGGAAGCTAAGTCCATCTGATTTTAGAGAAGCTGAGACAAAAGTGTTTCAGCCAACAAAATACCGAACTATCCAATGAAACGCTCATAAAGTGTTTCGGAATAGTTCGGTTTTTCTATTTATCGTGTTTTGTTAATTTAGAGATTATTCGGCTTTATGAAGGAACCATTTAGTTATGTCCCAGCCTCTTTGTTCTTTGTTTAAAGGATTCTAAAATATTCGTTGAACAATTTAATAAACGGATGAATCTAAATGGAGGTGATTACATGAATCATCATATAGACCTTTATACAGCCCTTGTATCATGCAATTCCTCATCCTCACAAACATCAAATTTTTAAACGGACAATGCAAGGGGATTACAATGTGGCTACTGTACAGGTATATTTATTTTCTCAACTGTAGTTTTCATCTCGAGCAGATCAAATAAAAATAGTTCTAATGAAAATAATCCAAAAATAAAATAACACAAGAGTTGATAATTACAAAAATCAACTCTATTTTTTTGCCTAAATTGTGAATGTTGTTCCGAAATATCCATAAAAAACCAAAATAAAAAATTCAAATGGAATATATGAATGTATACTTTAATTAAAATAACAAGAGATAATTATTAAGGGGAGATTTTATATGTCGGAAAACACACCATTTGTAAAAAATGTTCCTGATGAAGATGTGAAATTTTCTGTTATCATACCTGCTCATAATGAAGAAAATTATTTAGGTGAGTGTTTAAAGTCAATTGCAAAGGCTGCACAACCTTATAAAGATCAAGTAGAAGTTATCGTTGTGCTAAATCGTTGTACCGATAAAACGAAAGAAATTGCACAGTCCTACAATTGCGTGACATTAGAAAATACCGATAAAAATTTATCCAAAATTAGAAATGCTGGAGCTGCGTTAGCGAAAGGTGATATTCTCATTACAATTGATGCTGATACTCGAATGACAGAACACATGCTATCTGAGGTTGAAAAGCACCTAGCTTCCAATCAATTTATTGGAGGCGGCGTGAACGGAAATTTTGAAAGAATGTCTTTAGGTATAGTAGTATCTTCCATGCTATTAATTGTTCCTTTATTGATTAAGTATGGTTTTATTTCTGTAGGGATCTTTTGGTGTTATAAAAAAGACTTTCAGGCAATAAAAGGTTTTAACGAAAATATGTTAATGGCAGAAGATGCTGATTTTGCTAAACGTTTAAAACAATGGGGCAAGAAGAACGGTAAAAAATACGGAACGATTAAAAATGGAATGATTACTTCGTGCAGACGATTTGATCATTATGGAGACTGGATGTTACTTAAACGTCCTGATATGCTTTTAGCTTATTTAAAAGGTAATAATGAAAAGGCTGCTAATGAAGCTTACTATGATGACCAAGCAAGATAATAAAAGCTCAAATGACTCATTTTCCAATTTGAAATTCATTTAGACCACTTCGTTGCACTAAAACGGGTGGTTTTTATGTGTAGTTTTTTGGAATTTCTAAAAAACGGAATGATATTACGAAAAGTTCTCCACAGATACTAAACAACAATAAAATTTTGTCGAAAATAACATACAACCTTTCCGTTCCTTCATATACTTGTATTGTCTGAAAGATTTAAAGGTGACTATGTTTTGACTATAAACAAGCTTTCTATTCATAATACGGTCATTAAATCAGGTAATCCACTATGAGAGGATGAGGGGTTTGAAGCATCCCGGCACAAATGTTTTTGAAAATAAAGAGGAACTATTCATACCTGAAAAAGCATTAGATAAAGATTTTTGTGATCGATTAGTGAAAAAAATCCATAAAAATATACTGAATGAAAATATAGCAAACGATGTTTATATGTCATATTTCGTGATTTTTGATCAACAATATAAATTGAAAGAAATTCGATATTTACTTGATCTTTTAAAATTGCAAGCAAATGAAATTATTAGATCTAAACCAGTTTATATTACATTATGTGGTGTTATCCTATCATTGATTACAATAATTGCTTCTGCCATCAATACTAAACTGATGATTGGGATCTCACTTGTCCAAATCGTTGCTTTAGCAGTTTTGAGTTTTAATGTAGCTGTATTGTTTATTTCCTATAAAATTGAAAAAGAATATAAAAAAATATACGAAGTCATTAAATTAATAGACTATTATTTAAGTTTTTATAAGTAGGACAAATCAGTCCTTATAAAACAATGGGAGTGGGAAATATGCAAAGTACTATTGATCAATTAGATTTATGGGTAAATACGGTCCCTGAAGAATTCCGTAAAATGTCTGAAACAGAGATTTCACAACGACCATCACCTCAAAAGTGGTCAAAAAAAGAGATATTAGGCCATCTTTGCGACTCTGCCATTAACAATTTGGGAAGGTTTGTTAAAATACAATACAATATGGAACCCTTAATACTAACGCCTTATGATCAAGTTCAGTGGGTAAAAATCCAAGGATATCAAGAATTACCGATTGATGAAGTATTGGAATTATGGGTGAGCTTAAATAAAAAAATTATAAATGTTCTTAAAAATATCCCTAAAGAAAATCTAACCCTTAAATGTGGTTTTGAGAGTAATGAACTCATGACTCTAAAATGGCTTATTCAAGATTATCTGGAACATTTGGAACATCATTTAAAAAAACAGATTTTAATAAAACTCTAGGACGTGCCTTCAAAGATAACATTTAGCTACAATCTGTAAATTTTCGGATGATTCGCTTCTTTTTAGCTTCAAAGAATACACAGTAACAAAAAATCAAAAAAGAGCATTTTTTTTATCATTCCTCAAATAATAAGGTACTAAATATTTTATTTGAGGAAGTGAAGATTTGAAAAAATGTCTGTTTTTGTTGTCTGTTTGCCTTTTAACTATTTCCTTTTATTATGTAAAAGCTGGCGCAGCAACATATGAAAATAAAGGAAGAAAGTATTATGAAGAAGCAGGACAAATTGTTTGGGAGATCAAAACGGATGAAAAAATTGTTGCTCTTACCTTTGATGATGGGCCACATCGAAAGTACACATCTCAGATTTTAGATGTATTAGACAAATACAATGCGAAAGCAACTTTTTTTATTGTTGGTCAAAATGCAGAAAAAAATCCTGAGGTAATAGCAAGAATGTATAACGAAGGACACGAACTAGCTAATCATACATTTTCGCATCCCCTAAGAACAAATGTCTCTAATTTACTTAAGGAGATAAACCAAACGAATGATACCATTCAGAACATCACAGGATTTAAACCTACTTTATTCCGACCTGTTGAAGGCCAGTATTCGGATGCAATGATTGAAGCGATTGCTAAAGAAGGATATAAAGTTGTTATGTGGTCATGGCATTTAGATACTCTAGATTGGAAAAGTCCAGGTACGAATAGAATTGTTGACACTGTCTTAAACGGTGTAAAAGAAGGAAATATAGTTCTTTTCCATGATGGAGGCGGAAATCGACATCAAACTGTGAAAGCAATGGAAAAAATAATACCTGAACTTGAAAGACAAGGATATCGATTTGTCACAGTTTCTGAATTACTCCAAGTGCAAAGTAATAAAGGCAATAGCAAAAATAAATAAGTATCAGTAGTGTTTAAACTACATCTATATGTGTCATTTACAAAATATTCTATTAGTTATTCCCATAAAGTAGGGTTGGCTGGGAGCTTTACTAGGGACGTCAGGGCAATAAATGTTTTCTGTGCGAAAGCGGAGTGCAACGCAGCGGCAGTAGCAGGATGTTAGGTAAGAAGGTGTTATTACAGGATGTAAGCGCCCAGCCTCCACTCCAATGAACTAATTCTAATACATGTATAACAAATAGCATCTTCTGTTTCTGATGATGAGAAAATATATACTTTTTCAATTTCAGTTTATACCAATTTAGTCTTGCTTAAAGTACACAAAATTCAATAAATTATTTTCCATTGAGAAAATCGGGCTAAAGTGTAATTAGCCTGATTTTTTTATTTCTATAAATGATTTTTCCATTTCACTTATTATAATAATTTTTCACATTCACTTTAGTACAGCCCTTTCTTCTTAAGTGACTTAAAACGCTTAAACAAAAAAAGGTATAATTACCTTAATAGGAGGGGATTGGCATTGTGTAAGATTGAATTAGTAGAAATTAATAATGAGCTTTTAGAAGGTATTGGGAGTTATTGTCTTAGAAGTAAGAAGAAATCATCTGGATATTTAAATAAGAATAAATGGCTGAACAATAGATTCGAAGAAGGCATGAAATATGTGCAAGTAATCGACAATAAAAAACAAGTAGGCTTTATTGAATATACAGAAGCTGAATATTCCTCAAGAGTGGTTCATGCCGATGGTTATTTAGTGATTCATTGTTTATGGGTAAGTGAAATCGGGAAAGGTTATGGTACTCGATTAATCAATAAATGTTTAGAAGATGCAAAAAAGCTCGCAAAAAAAGGTGTTGTTGTTATTTCGAATTCAAAAACATCTTGGGCGCCAAGTAAAGAGATTTTTATGAACAACGATTTTCAACTTATTGATACGGCGCTATATGATTTTGAATTACTTGTCTACCCATTGAGTAACGAATCCAAACAGCCATATTTTCCGAATGACTGGGAAGAAAGATTAAAAAAATTTAGCAACTTAACGATTTTACGTTCATTCCAATGTCCATATGTCGAAATTGCAACAGAAAATATTATAGCTGGTGCAAATAAATTGAATATACCGGTTGAACTTATTGATCTTAAAGATAGAGAAGAGATGATGCAACTTTCACCAACCCCGTATGGTATTTTTTCTGTCATTTATAAGGGGCAGCTTCTTACTTTTCATAGGCTAACAGTACATTCTGTTATAAAAAAATTAAGAGAACTTACATAAAAACAGCTCAGTTCAAACCAAACTAAACATTAGTAAATTTTAAGTGTGAATATGTGGTTATTAGGGTATTTAATATATAGTAAATTTAATATCTATCTTTAATCTGCGAATATGAAGATAGTTTGATTAAATTTCAATAATCCTGCTTTTTACATTAAAGAGAAGGGAGGGAAAACCTTTGGTAACAATTCGCCAAAAACTAGTTTCTGTTTCGCAAGCAATCAAAATAACAAATGGTAAAAATAATGCAAAAAAGTATATTGTCGTTCATGAAACCGATAATACGAACAATGGAGCTGATGCCGATGCCCATGCCCGTCTACAAATAGATGGCAACAGCAGGCAAGCTAGCTGGCATTGGCAAGTGGATGATAAGGAAGCAGTACAATCTTTTGAACATTTTTGGGAATGCTGGGGAGCAGGAACATATGTCGGTAATAGTCAAGGAATACAAGTAGAAATTTGCGTAAATAGTGATGGTGACTATATTAAAGCTGTAGAAAATGCTGCGAGTCTTATCGCAAAAATAATAAAAGATGAAAATATAGCAACTCAAAATATTGTTCAACACAATTATTTTAGTGGGAAAAATTGCCCTCGGAATATTCGAGCTGGAAAAGTACCTTGGTCATATTTTATTGAAATGGTAAAAAGCGCTGAAGATATTCAAAATCCTCCAGTAGAAACACAAAAATATCGTATTTTAACGGGAACGTATAGTACCCTTAAAGCAGCAAAAAGCGCAGCACATGTGATGAAAACAACATTCGGCTGGCTTGTTTACATTGAGCAAGACGGTGCAAACTATCGAATTAAAACAGGAACTTTTACAGGGATTAATACAGTGAAAAAGGCAGTAAATAAAATAAAAAATGATAAATTGGCGCAAGTTACTTATATTAAAGATGCAGAAGAGGATGTATAATTTCTAATATTCTATGAGGATTTTAGTTGACTGCTTCGAGGAAACGAGTAAAATAGAAAAGCAGTACCATTATATACCTACAACTTAGCAGATAACAGAGGTGCCTATAGAAAGTGCTACTTAGGCACCTTTAAATTAGAAAATCTAAAGCAATACACCTACATAGAATAAAGTGCTTAACAAAATAGCGATTCAAATGAAAAGTTGCTTTAAAATGATGGATTTTTTGAAGATTGTTGTAGGAAAAGATTTGTCATAATTTTTGACAGTCTTTTTCTTTTCGTCTTCTCTATAACCTGTTAAGATGGTAATAGTGTGACATCAAGTTAGTGTATATGAGAGTGGTGACAATCAAGATGGATGAACAGAAAAAAGATAGTATAGAACAGCAGCCGGAACAAACACCCCCTACTGAAGTAAAACCAGCAGGACAATTTATAAAAATGAAACCGTTTAAATTTATCATGCTGATGTTCTTTACGATCCTTATTACTGCAGGCTTAACGATATTTGCGTTAACATTCGGAGAAAAGAAAGTAGTTGAAGTGAAAGTACCTACTGGGCGTGCAGAATTTTCAAAATTATACGAAGCCTATGATTTACTGAAAAACAACTATTACAAAGATATCGACGATTCAAAAGTGGTCGATGGCGCTATCAATGGCATGTTTGACGCTTTAGGTGATCCGTATTCTGATTTTATGGTGAAGGAAGAAGCAGATCAATTTAAATCTGGATTGTCTTCTAGTTTCCAAGGAATTGGTGCGGAAATTCAAGAGCGTAACGGCTCAATTACAGTTGTGTCACCTATTAAAAATTCACCTGCTGAAAAGGCAGGGCTATTACCGAAAGATATTATCTTAACTGTTGATGGAAAAAGTATTCATGGGTTAAGTGCATCTGAAGCGGTAGCTCGTATTCGCGGTGAAAAAGGTACACCTGTAAAATTAACCGTGAAACGAGAAGGAAACGCTGAGCCACTTAATATGACAATTGTCCGTGATGAAATACCGGTTGAAACGGTTTACGGTGAAATGCTTGAAGGGGGTATTGCCCATATTCAAATAACGTCATTTAGTGAAAATACAGCAAAAGAATTTGAGAAGATTCTTGCGGATTACGAAGGTAAAGGCTTAAAAGGTATCGTAGTAGATGTGCGTCAAAATCCTGGTGGCTACCTAGATGCGGCAGTAGAAATTTCGAATTTATTTGTTCCAGAAGGTAAAACGATTGTACAAGTGCAACAAAAAGATGAAGAGCCGAAAATTACAAATGCTATTGCTGGTAAAAAATACAATGTTCCAGTGACAGTTCTTGTTGATAGCGGCAGTGCTTCTGCTTCTGAAATATTAGCTGGTGCATTAAAAGAATCAGCAGGTGCTAAAATAGTAGGAGAAACTTCGTTTGGTAAAGGTACAGTGCAAAATGTCACACCATTAAAAGATGGCTCTAACCTTAAATTAACAACAGGTAAATGGCTAACACCAAATGGAAACTGGATTCACGAAAAAGGTATTGTTCCAGATGTTAAAGTGTCATACCCAACTTATGCATCATTACCATTCTTAGATCCATCTATGGAAATGAAAAAGGGCATGCAGTCTAACTCTGTAAAAGCGGCACAAGAGATGTTAGAAGTTCTAGGATACGAGCCTGGTAAAGCAGATGGCATTTTTGAACAACGCACAGAACGTGCAGTGAAAAAACTGCAAGCTGCAAGTGGTCTTGAAGAGACTGGTGTTTTAACGGGCGATACAACGTATGCTTTAATGGATGCATTACGTGCTAAAATAAAAGCAGATGATCCTCAATTGTTAAAAGCAAAAGAACTGCTTACTGGTACACCAGCAAAAACTGAGTAAACTACAAACTAACAAAGTAGCTGTCGCAGCAGGCGTCTCAAATTGCCTTTGCGACAGCTTTTTTTATGGGAGGTAATAATTGTGAAGGACGTATATTTATTTAGTGGCTTTTTAGGTAGCGGAAAAACATCCATGCTAACGGATGTTATTCGTCAACTGAAGGAAAAAAAATTAAAGCCCGCTGTCATTATGAATGAACTTGGAAAGCTACCATTTGACTCACAGGCTGTGGAAAAGGATATTCCGCTAAAGGAGATGTTAGAGGGCTGTATTTGCTGCTCTGGCGCTGAAAAAACAGAAGCGCAAATTCAATCTCTTCTATTAGATAGTGACTTTGATGTTCTGATTATTGAAACAACAGGTGCTGCACATCCTGTTGAAGCATTAGACGCCGTCTATTCACCGTTATTCGCGGAACAGTTAAATATTAAAGGAATTGTCACGGTTGCTGACTCAAAGCTGTGGATGGATCGAGAGACATTAACCCCACAAGTGCGCTCCTTATTTATGGAACAAATCCGCCACGCACATTTATTACTAGCTAATAAAATGGATCTACTAACAGATGCAGAGCAAGCTCAGGTTGTTTACGAGCTACAAGGCTTTAATCCTCATGCTTTTATTTTACAAACTACAAATGGGCGAGTGCCGTTACGTTTGTTAGAAGATTTAAAGGCAACAGTTCGAGTGGATAAACAAGATATTGTGAAAGCTCCTATAGCATCGATGCATCTAGGCTCGAGATTAGTTGAATTTAAGGAAGTGGACTTTACGCAAGAACAATTTGAGGATTGGGTTCGTACATTACCTGAAACTGTGTATCGAATGAAAGGCTATGTGCCAATTGAAGGTGTGAAAAATCCTATGCTGTTTCAATATGCATATGGTATGGTCCAATGGCTTCCGGAGTATGTAAAAATGCCCGCAAAACTTGTTATCATTGGTGAAGATGTAAGTAGCTTAAATGTAATAGGTCTTGATTAAAGACTGAGGCTGGTTATAATAGATAATCTAAAACTGCTAAATTCTACTAGTAAGACGGAAATTTTGTTCTTGTCGTCTTGCTTTTAGTAGAAATTATGGCAGTTTTTTTATGTGTATTGGTTGAAAAAGGTAGCGTATTTCAATATTTTTAGCTTTCATTGCTGTAAGATTCTATTTGAATCTTGAAAATATTTGATAGTTTTTAAGATATGTCAACCCTATTTAAAACGTAAGTATTTCATAGGCTGGTGAAACTTGCTAAAAATTATTGCTAAAAACCCTCTATTTGATGCGAATCTATTTCACTCATGGTTTTGTTAACAGATGCTGGTAAGAATTTTATTAAAATCGTCCCTTACGATTGGTTGCAGAGAAGGAGGAATTGCAAAATGAAAAAAACACTAACTGCAATTTGTGCAACATTTCTAATAGCAGCTCCAATTCAAATGGCTTCCGCTGCTGCAAAAACTACAGAGGGGAACACAACTACAGACTGTAATCAAGTTTATTCACATAAATGGTCAAATCAATGGTCAAATCAATGGTCAAATCAATTGTCAGACCAATTGTTAAATCAAAAGTGGTTTGTAACTTTACCACAAACACAAGCACCATCAAAAGAAGTACAAGTACCAGAAAATAATCAAACACCAAATAATAATTCACAAGCAACAAATAATAATACACAAACAACAAATAACAATACACAAACATCTCAAAAAGATAATACAGCAACTGCACCATCTAAGACTCCACCATCAACAACTACTTCAGATGTGAATGCTTTTGAACAAGAGGTTGTAAAATTAACGAATGCTGAACGTACAAAAGCTGGTTTAGCACCATTAAAAACGGATGATCAACTGATGGCAGCTGCTCGTGAAAAATCACAAGATATGCAATCTAAAAACTATTTCTCACATACAAGTCCAACATTCGGTTCACCATTTGATCGTATGAAAGCTTTAGGTATTACGTATAAGAGTGCAGGTGAAAATATTGCACAAGGTCAACGTACACCTCAAGAAGTAGTACAAGCTTGGATGGATTCACCAGGTCACCGTGCGAATATTTTAAATGAGAAATTTACGCATATTGGTGTTGGTTATGTGAAGTCAGGTAACTACTGGACACAACAATTTATCCAAAAATAATAGTATAAATTGAATAACTTCATTGAATAAAAGGATGTCCACTAAGTCGTAAATGGCTTAGTGGACATCCTTTTTTTGTGAATAATTTTGACTGAAAACAAATGAGTACATTACAAGGGATAATTTGAATACATTAGAGGTGTAGAAAAATGGCTTCACTATGCCTTCTAGCAATTAGTCGAATGGGATTAGATAGTTTGTTGTAGCATTTAACAAAATTCATTTTTAAACGGCTATAGTGGAACATTAATTAACTCAAAAAGGAGAGTGATATATGATATTAATAATATGTGGAGAATGCGGAAAAATAATAATAGATAGAGCAAAAAGCATTTATAACACACAAGATGATAAATTTTATTGTAATGAAAGCTGCGCAAGAAAGGACTTAGAAGACATAAATAGTCGAGTTCCTACTATAAAAAATAATAATAAAGGGCAATTGTATTGGGATTTTAAATAGAGAATCAAAGATAATAGCATTTATCAATACATGCATTACTTACAAAGTCATTAGATGATGTTGTTGATAAAGTTAATCTATCTTCTAAGCTGATGGATTCATGGTGTTTTTTCCTTCTAAAATGAAAATAGCTAGCTAGAACAATGTCTAGTTAGCTATTTTTACTTTGGCCATGTTTGTATATCTTTTTTGAACAAGTATTAAACGTATTAATAAAGTAATCGCTCCAGTTGTCAGACCTGCAACTAGTCCGATCCAGTAGCCAAATGGTCCAAAGTCTGTATGAGTGGCAAGTACATAACCGACAGGCAAGCCGATAATCCAATACGAAATAATGGCCATAATAAAGGTCACTGTAACATCCTTGTAACCTCTTAAAGCACCTTGAACTGGCGCTTGGATAGCATCAGATAGCTGGAAAATGGCTGCATATATTAAAAAATGAACGGCATATTCTAGCACTTTTCCATCAGTCGTATACATATTTGCAACAGGTTCACGAAGGATAAAAAGGATACAAGCTGAAATAAAGCTAAATAAAATTGCTGTCCCAACACATAGATAGCTATACTGTCTAGCATCGTGCATACGGCCAGCACCTATTTCAAAACCTACTAAGATCGTAACGCCCATCGAAATGCTAAGAGGTACCATATAGAGCAGGGAGGTGAAATTTAAAGCTATTTGATGAGCTGCTATGATTTCTGTACTAAAGCTACTCATCATCATTGTGACAGCAGAAAAAATACTCGTCTCTGCAAATAAGGATATTCCAATTGGCACACCAATGATTAAAATTTCCTTCCAACGAAGCCATTCTAATTTTGGCCAGTCGTGGAATAGGCGGAAGCGCTCAAAGGGCACGCGTTTTGCAATAATCCAAACAGTAATCAAGAAAACTAGCCAGTATGTAATGGCAGTTGCAACGCCCGCACCGATTCCGCCAAGCTCGGGTGCTCCAAACTTGCCAAAAATAAAAATATAATTCAACACAATATTAATAGGCGTTGTAAGCAATGTAATAATCATTGTGACGCGTGTTTGTCCGAGTGCATCGATAAAACAGCGCATAACAAAAAATAAAAAGAGTGGTAAAAGACCAGCACACATCGCATAGATATAGGATTGGGCAATTGTATGTACAGAGGCTTCTAAATTCATATTACCAAGAATCCAGTCAATACTGACTAATAATACAATTAAAATAAGAACAACTAGTACGATAGCTACATAGATTCCTTGCTGAACAGCCTTCTTTGCTGACATCTCTTTTTTTGCTCCAACAAGCTGTGAGACAATAGGTGTGATCGCTAGGAGAATTCCAGATAAACCAGTATAAACAGGCATCCAAATAGAGGAGCCAATGGATACTCCGGCTAGGTCAGCGGTGCCGTAACGACTCGACATTAAAATATCGAAGAAAGAAATAAGATAAATCGCTATTTGCGTGACTAAAATTGGTACGATAATTTTTAATATTAAAGCATATTTTTCTTTTAATGTAGTTGTCTGATTCATAGTGTATATCTTCCTTCATTAACATAATTAATTAGTATAGCATACAAAATAGATGAAAGCTGAAAAATCAATTATCCACGGCATAATTGTGTCCCAGGCTTTAGATCAACTTTAGATCAACAGTGTTTTTGCTTTCGCTACATAAAACACTTGTAGCTGCCGATTCGCTTTCGCTACATAAAACATATGCAGCTGCCGCTTTGCTTTCGCTACATAAAACATATGCTGAAAGAAGTTAAAGCTTCATCTATATCTTTTCGTTCGCATATAGTAAAATAAAAGACTGTAAACAAAAAGTAGTATGGTTAATAGGAATAGGAGAATTAATGTGAAACAACAAACAATCATTTTAACCGGTGGAGGGACAGCTGGTCATGTATCGCTCAATCAAGCGATACTCCCGTCTTTACAAGAACTAGGTTATGATGTCCACTATATTGGCTCAGACAAGGGCATTGAAAAAGAATTAATAGGCGAGGCATTCCCTGATGTTCCGTTTTACGGTATTTCAAGTGGAAAATTGCGTCGTTATTTCTCGATGAAAAATTTTACAGATCCATTTAAAGTGCTTGCTGGAATTATGCAGGCTTTTCGTATTATCATAAAAGTAAAGCCCCAAGTAATTTTTTCAAAGGGAGGCTTTGTTTCTGTACCTGTTGTCATGGCTGCGAAACTTGCTGGTGTTCCCGTAGTCATTCATGAATCAGATGTTACACCTGGCTTGGCCAATAAAATTGCGCTACCATTTGCATCTCATATCTTTACGATTTTTGAGGAAACATTGCAGCACTTACCGAAAGAAAAGGCAACATGCACAGGCTCCATTATTCGCCAAGAGTTATTTATGGGAGATCGAGCAAATGGATTATCTTTATGTGGCTTTACAACATTAAAACCGGTTCTTCTTGTTATGGGAGGGAGTCTGGGTTCAGTTGTTTTGAACGATGCACTTCGTGAAAATTTACCAGAGCTAGTAAAACAGTTCCAGATCATTCATTTGTGTGGTAAAGGAAATTACGACAACTCATTCGAATCGATGAATGGTTACAAACAGTTTGAATATGTGACAACAGAATTACCGGATTTATTACATGCGGCAGACTTTATCGTCTCACGTGCAGGCTCCAACTCAATTTTTGAATTTTTAGCACTTCACAAGCCGATGTTATTAGTGCCGTTATCTGCACAAAAAAGTCGTGGTGACCAAATTTTAAATGCCAACTTATTTAAAAGACAAGGCTACGCGGAAGTATTACAAGAGGAAGAGTTAACAAAAGAATCCTTTAAAAAATCGGTTCATGTGTTAATAGAGCGCAAAGCAGAAATGGTTGCAACTATGGAGAAAACACAAAGACCAAAAACGCCAGATGAAATGGCGAAACTCATTTTACAATATAAAAAGTAGGCTTTTCACATGATATGCTTCAAGCTATAGTCAAAATATAGTAGTGAAGATTGTCACGTTGAAGGGTGCCGTAACATAGCTTGTTCTAATACACAGATATAATAAGTAGAAATGTCCGAAAATAAAAGCTATGTGTCTGTCATCGTGACAGAACACATAGCTTATTTTTATGAAAATTATTACATCGCTTGTTCTTCGCCATCCTCCATTTGATTGGCAGTTGTCAGGTAGAACAAATCTTTCGGAATTTTAAATAAATTAAATTGTGCCTCGCCGCTGTTAACCTGTGCTAATAATGTCGGATGACTTTCATTCGCACTCACAACATAAGGTAGCTTTAAGGCTGCACGCTGTGATTTTATATTTTCAACACGAATACGGAGAAATACCGTATGGAAGTTATAGTCAAAAAATAGTTCATTCAAAAAAAGCATTTTCGCTTTTTGGTTATAACCTTGACCTTGATATGGGAGTCCAATCCACGTTCCTAAAAAGCCTGCACCATCATTCACATCATGAATGCTAATGGTACCGATTGGCTGACCCCAATCATCAGTAATGGTCCTAGAAATAGCGAGTCCCCTCGCTTCTTCTTCAATCAGTTGTTTTGTCATAAACCAATATTCATCAGCTGATGTGGCTTTTTGACGGACAAATGGGAAAACAGAAGGGTGTGATAATAGCTCATAAAGCTCTGTACATTCATGTAGGTCTCGATGTTTAAGCATACGAAACGCCTCCTTTACTAGGGTAGTTAAAACAATTCCTTAAAAACATAAAGAAGAAAACTAAAATTCGCACTGGAATTAAAACCCAAAGAACTAGACGTTGTAACTATGATATCCATAATTCCCCGCTGTCTTACTGATTTTTCGACCATACCGAAAAAAGGCTAGTTTTTTTAATATAATATAACAATCATACTGCTTTATGCAATCATTTTCCTCGCTAAAACAAAAATTAAATTTATTAGTCAGTAAATTCTGAAAAACAAATAATTACGCAGATAGTTAAATATTGTTTATTTATAATTAGAAGTTTTAAGTCTAAAATATCAATTTTTCTAGTGAAAATATTTGTATGATGTTTCTTTAGGATTACGTTTTTTCTTTAAAAGAGGTAAATTATCAAAAAATGCCCTAAAAAGGATATAATTTTTCTAATTTAAGAAGGGTGATTCTTTTAAATTATGTTATAATAGTAGTATTGATTTTATTGTATAAACAAAAGATATATGAATATTCTATATTAATATTTACGACTTATGGGGGTGACAGCATGGATTATCTTTTAAGCGAAGAATTATTTAATGAATTGTTTATTGGCAAAGATTTTGTCTTTTTAATGAAAAAAGTGGGAGACGATTATCAATATATTCGCTTAAATCAAGCAGCTCGAGGTTTGTTATCACGTGAGGCCATTGGGGAAATGCTATCTACCCTTACCTCAAGTCGCAATTTTTCATTAATTCAAGAGAAATACAATCAAGCAATTACGAAGCACAGTCAAGTTGATTATGTGGATTATGCTTATGTCAAATCAGAAGTTCGCAAATATGAGACATCTGTTCGTCCGCTTAAAAATAATAATGAAGATTATATTTTAGCCATAACAAAAGAGATTCTTTATGATCGTAATATTGAAGATAAGTTTTTATTTTTGCGCTCAATGTTCGATCATGCCTTTTTTTCAACAGTCATCTTATCATCTGAAGGAACTATTTATGAAGTGAATTCCAGCTTCACCAAGGACTTTGAATTAGATACCGAAACGGTTAAACAGCAATTATTCATTGACCTACCAATTGTTCCTAAAGGTGAAGTAGGAAACATGCAAACCTATTTACAAAGAGCTTCTATGGGCGAAAATATTAGTGAAAAGCTCATCAAGTTTCATACACTGGATAAAAAAGAGCGTATCTATTTAGTTTCACTTTCTCCAGTTATGCAGGGGGATAACTCTTTTGTAATTTTTCTTCTCATGCAGGATTTCACGCAATTCATTGAACAAAAAGCGGAGTTACGCTCAAAATCTCATGGTTTAGAGGTTTTTAAGGCAGCTCTAAATTCTGCTGCGTACATCGCTGTTTTAGATAGTAATGGTCTAATTCTAGAAGTTAATGATTTGTTTTTAAATGAGATTGGCTACACCGCAGAAGAGCTAATAGGTCAATCATGTTATTTAATAGAGCCTCGTTATAATAATACAGAGGACATATTACAACTAATTAGTAAAACACTTAAAGCGGGGAATATTTGGCGAGGAGAGCTATGCTATCGTACAAAATTTCATACTGATTTTTGGGTAGAAGCAGCTATAGTTCCATTAAGAAATGAATTTGGCAAGACAGAACAATATATATCCATTAACTATGATATTACGGACAAGAAAAAAATGTTAACAGAATTAAAAAATATTGAACGAACATTCCGTCTCATTACAGAAAATACAAATGATTTAATTGTCATCACAAACGAAGATGGCATCATTATTTATGCCTCACCCTCCTACGAGATTTACTTAGGCTACGAAAATGTAGAATTACAAGGTCAGTTTTACAGTAATATTGTCGATGAACAAAGTAAGATGGCTTGGGAAACGTTTCTAAATAATTATTCTGGTCAAACAGAAACGCAGTTTGAACTACTGCTAAAGGCAAAGGATGGTACACCTGTTTGGACTGAAGGAAACGTAACGGTTGTTCATGACCCAGAGCGTGAGAAAGTATCGCAAATCATGATGCTATCTCGAGAAATAACTCATCGTAAGGAACGCGAAAATGATCTATTATATTTAGCTTATCACGATACGTTAACACAACTACCAAATCGTCGTTATTTACACAAGGAGTTCCCTAAATTATTGGCAGAAGCGCAAGAACGCAATGAGTGTTTAGGTTTGCTCTATATCGATGGGGATGACTTTAAGAATGTTAATGATCGGCACGGCCATGACACGGGGGATGATTTTATCCAGAAGTTTGGCCAAGTATTAATTACGGCTGTAAGGAGCCATGATTTAGTTATTCGTATGGGTGGCGATGAATTTATTGTCGTCTTAACGGGTTTAACAAGGGATGATGAGAAAAGACGAACACAAATGATGCACATTATTAATCGTATCCGTAATGAACTAAAAAAAGGTTGGACCATTGAAAGTCATTACTTTGCTCCAACTGCCTCTATTGGTATTGCTTATTATCCGGATCACGGTAATACATTAAATGAATTGCTGGAATTAGCAGATCAAGCTTTATATAAAGCGAAGGAAATCGGAAAAAATAATCTCTATATTGCTGATTCACATTAAAAAAAGTCTGTACAAACAAGTAGATACTTGTGGTACAGACTTTTTGTTTGATGTTATGCTATAACAGTGTTATGTAGGAAACCCCTCATAGTAATTTTGGAAAAGAAGGTGATGAAATGCCTAAGATACTTTTGGTGGAAGATGAGAAGCATATCGCTCGCTTTGTGGAGCTAGAATTAAAGCATGAAGGCTATGACGTATTTGTCGCTTTTGATGGTCGTGAAGGACTTGCACTAGCTTCATCTGAAAATTTTGATGTGCTGTTATTAGATGTTATGCTTCCAGGGATAAATGGAATTGAAATTTGTCGTCGGATACGTACGCAGTCAATGGTACCAATTATATTGTTAACGGCACGAGATGCTGTAATGGATCGTGTAGCTGGCTTAGATGCCGGTGCAGATGACTACATAGTAAAACCATTTGCAATTGAAGAACTGCTAGCTAGAATTCGTACTATTTTACGTCGAGTGACACCTGATGAGAAAAATAAGGGAGCATTAAATTTTCGAGATATCGAGATTGATGTATTGGCCTACGAAGTTTTTGCACAAGGAAAAAAGCTTGATTTAACGAAAACGGAATATGATTTACTTAAATTATTATTAGAGCATAAAAATAAAGTTTGTACACGAGAGCTAATTTTAACCTCAGTTTGGGGGTATGATACGGATATAGAGACAAATGTCGTAGATGTATATATCCGTCATTTGCGAACAAAACTACCGGGTGATATGAATGCCTATATCGAAACCGTTCGTGGGGTTGGATACGTGATGCGTGAATGAAAAAACTGAGAGATTATTTAGTCAATCTATCCTTACAAAGAAAATGGATGCTAACATCTAGTGCTGTAATATTTTTTAGCTATACAATTATTTGTATTGTCGTCTATATTTCGCTACATACATGGCTATTAAATGACGAGCAAAGCAAAATCAAACGGACAAGCGATGATTTGGTGTATTTTTTAGAGTCACAGGGACCCAACCTTACAATTCAGGAAATTCAGCAAAATAAAGGGCTTATAGATTCTATTGCGGATCGTGATCAAACGATTAGAATGTTTAATGCAGATGGCGTTCAGATTCTTCGTATTAATAATACTTCACAGGCTGCCCCTCTTACCTCGATAGGTGAAGTTATTGAAATGGAGAATGATAATAAGGACGTCTTTGTCATAAATCAACGGATTCAACTTGGTTTCTTTCAAGGGTATATTCAAGTGATACATCCATTATCAAAGTTCCAGTCTTTGATGCATTATTTATTGACTACAATGCTAATAGCTGGCTTAGGAGCATTATTGTTATCAGCTTCTATTGGATATTATCTCGCCAATTATTTTATGAAACCGTTGCATGCGTTACGTTCATCCATGAAAACTGTTATGGATAAAGGATTTAATGAACCAATTCAATTAACTTACACCTCTCATGATGAGGTTGGTGATTTATTGAAAATGTACAATGCGATGATGAATGAATTGCAAATTTCATTTGCACAGCAGCAACAATTTGTTGCCGATGCTTCTCACGAGTTACGAACGCCTATCCAGGCCATTGAAGGACATCTCTCCCTTTTGAAAAGATGGGGGAAGGATGACCCAGAAATTTTAGAGGAATCTATTAATACTTCACTAACAGAAATTGCACGGATGCGTAAAATGATCGAAGAATTATTAGAACTTGCGCGCCGTGAAGAAAAGGACAACAAAAGTGAGGCTGATGCAGTATCTGTTTTAGAAGCGGTTATAGAGGAGACAAGGCATCTTCATCCAGAAGCTCGAATTACGCTGTCGAAAAATGAAAAAATAGGACGTTTATTCATAACAGAAAATGCACTTAGGCAAATTGTTCGTAATATAATAGAAAATGCAATTCGTTATTGTGAAAAAATTCCTGAGATTCAAATTTCACTTTCTGTTACTGGAAAAGAAGTTCAATTAGAAATAAAGGATAATGGCATTGGTATAGAGGAAGAATATATTCCATATATATTTGATCGCTTTTATCGGGTTGATGAAGCTAGAAATCGTCAAATAGGTGGAACAGGCTTAGGGCTAAGTATTACAAAAATGTTACTTGAAAAATACAATGGCTCAGTGGAAGTCAAGAGTGATACAAATGTTGGAACCGTTTTCTTGATGAAATTCCCACTGAAATATTGAGAAAAATACACGCTTTATTTAATTATTCTATCCTTTGAGAAAAAAATTGCTTAATTTGCTAAAAAGAGTTGTATTTTTTGTGAAGAGTAGTAAGATTGAGATGGAAAAAACGTTCTTTAAATTATGGGTATGTTGTGTTAAACATCCTTTTAAAGAACGGAGAAATATTATATAATTAATTGTATTTTAATTAATGGAACTGCCGAAAGGCAAAATTTGGAGGTCATTTTTCATGTCGAACAACGTTACAACTGTAAGTTCTCCATGGTCAGCTTTCTCTGGTCCTAACCTAGGATATGTGATGGAGCAATACGACTTATTCTTACAGTCTCCTGAAGAAGTAGAACCGGAGTTAGTATTATTATTCCAACAATTTGGTGCACCAGTAGTAGTAGAAGGTGAAGTAGCTGTAGCTAGTAATGCAGCAGCTCCTGCTGGCGATTACAAGAAAGTGTTAGCAGCTGTGAAACTAGCAGATGCAATTCGTACACAAGGCCATTTAGCGGCAGATATTTATCCTTTGAAAAACCGTGAACTACAAACAGCTCAAATTGAAGAAAGCGCGTTCAACTTAAGCGCTGCAGATTTAGCTGAAATTCCTGCAGCAATCTTCTTCAAAGATGTGCCAGCAAACGTGAAAAATGGTAAAGATGCAATCGATTACTTAAAATCTGTTTATACAGATAAAGTGGCATTTGAATATAATCACGTAGGAGCAACAGAAGAACGTGATTGGATTCAAGCACAAATTGAAACAGGTACATTTAAACAAGCATTAGCTTCTAATGAGAAAAAAGCTTTATTAGATCGTTTAACTCGTGTTGAAAACTTCGAGAAGTTTATTCATAAAACATTTGTAGGTCAAAAGCGTTTCTCAGGTGAAGGTTTAGATACTCAAATCGTCCTATTCGATGAAATTTTGAAAACAGCTGAAACAAATAACGTAGAAAATGTACGTATTGGTATGGCCCATCGTGGTCGTTTGAATGTGTTAACTCACATTTTAAATAAACCATACGATATGATGTTCTCTGACTTTGCACACGTATCTAATGAGTTATTTATGCCTGAAAACGGTCGCCTTGAAATTACAAAAGGCTGGACTGGTGATGTAAAGTACCACATGGGTGCTTCATACAATCGTGAATCTGGTATGAATGTTAAACTTGCTTACAACCCATCTCACTTAGAAGTAGGAAATCCGGTTGTTTTAGGTACTGCACGTGCATCACAAGATGACACTTCTAAACCAGGGCAAGCTGTTCATAACCGCACAAAAGGATTAGGTATTCTTGTGCACGGTGACGCTGCGTTCCCAGGTCAAGGTATCGTAACAGAAGTATTAAACTTTGCAAAAACTGAAGGGTTCACTACTGGTGGTACAGTCCACATCATTGCTAACAACATGATTGGATTTACAACTGAACTACAAGACTCTCGTTCATCTGTTTACTCTTCTGACCCTGCAAAAGGTTACGAAGTACCAGTTGTACATGTAAATGCAGATAGCCCTGAATCAGTAGCATTAGTTGGTCGTTTTGCAGCTAGCTACCGTCAAAAATTCGGTAAAGATATCATCGTTGACCTTATTGGTTACCGCCGTCATGGTCACAATGAAACTGATGATCCAACTGTAACAAACCCTGAAACTTATAAATTAGTTTCTAAACATGAACCAGTCCGTGCTTTATACGGTGCTCAATTAGTAGCTGAGGGTGTAGTTTCTGCTGAGGAAGTAGCTGCACTAGATACAGCTATTTATGCAGAAATGCAAGTAGCTTATGATCATGTAAAAGAAATGGCAGATAAAGATGAGCATAAACATTTAGAAATGCCAGAAGAATTAAAAGTAGAATTCCCACAAATTGATACAGCAGTTGGTGCGGAACGTCTAGAAAAAATTAATGAAGAGCTTTTAGTATTTAAAGAAAACTTCGAGCCACAGAAAAAACTTGGCAAAATTTTAGAAAAACGCCGTGATGCATTTGCTTCTGCAAAAATCGACTGGGGTCATGCAGAGACTTTAGCGTATGCAACTATTATTCAAGATGGCACACCAGTACGTTTTACAGGTCAAGATGCACAACGTGGTACGTTCTCTCAACGCCACTTAGTGTTACATGATAAAAACAATGGCGATTTATTTACACCACTTCACCATATTTCTGGTGCAAATGCTTCATTTACAGTGCACAACTCTCCACTGACAGAAGCAGGGGTAGTAGGCTTTGAATATGGTTATAATTTAGAAAATGATCATGTATTATCTGTTTGGGAAGCTCAATTCGGTGACTTTGCAAACATGGCACAAGTGATGTTTGATAACTTTATTTCAGGTGCACGTGCTAAATGGGGTCAAAAATCTGGTTTAGTTATCCTTTTACCACATGGTTATGAAGGTCAAGGTCCAGAACACTCTTCTAGCCGTATGGAACGTTACTTACAAATGTCGGCTGAAAATAACTGGTTCGTAGCAAACTGCTCAAACGCAGGTAACTACTACCACCTATTACGTCGTCAAGCGGCATTATTAGGAACTGAAGGCGTTCGTCCACTTGTGGTTGTATCACCTAAGTACTTACTTCGTCACCCATTAGCTGCAGCGAATGCTGATCAATTAGCAAATGGTTCATTCCAAGAAGTAATTGAACAACCTGGCCTAGGATCAAAACCAGAAGCTGTAGAGCGCATTGTTTTAGGTTCAGGTAAAGTGATGATCGACATTGCAGACCGTATTAAAGACGGTGAAGGTTTCGATCACCTACACATTACTCGTGTAGAACAACTTTACCCATTCCCAAAAGAGCAAGTTGCTGGTATTATTGCTAAGTATCCTAATGCAAAAGAAATCGTTTGGGTACAAGAAGAACCTAAAAACCAAGGTTCTTGGAATTATGCATTAGAAACATTACACGACCTTTCAGAAGGTAAAAAGCTACGTTATGTAGGTCGACCTGCAATGAGTTCGACTTCTGAAGGTGATGCAGATTCTCATAAAGCAGCTCAAGCCGCACTTGTAGAGGAAGCAGTTGCTGAGCCTGTAAAGGTTAAATAATCACATATTAATTAATTGAGAGCCGGGCTACTTGCTTAGGCAGTAGCCCTTTTATGTGCACCAATGCACGTTAATTAAAGGAGGAAATGAAAGTGGCTGAAATTAAAGTCCCTGAATTAGCAGAATCGATTACAGAAGGTAGTATCGCACAGTGGGTAAAAAAAGTGGGCGATCGCGTTGAAAAAGGTGAATTCATCGTTGAACTTGAAACAGACAAAGTAAACGCTGAAATCATTTCTGAAGAAGCGGGAGTTTTAACGCAAATTTTAGCTGAAGAAGGCGATACAGTACTTGTAGGTCAAGTTATCGCAGTTGTAGAAGCTGGCGAAGGTGCAGCACCTGCTCCAGCAGCAGCAGCACCAGTTGAGGCAGCACCAGCACCACAAGCAGCACCTGCACCTGTTGCAGCAGCTCCAGTTGTAGAAGAAACTACTGGTGAGCGTGTAATCGCATCTCCAGCAGCTCGTAGACTTGCTCGTGAAAAAGGTATTGACCTTGCTGCTGTATCTCCAGTAGATCCACAAGGCCGTGTACGTGTACAAGACGTAGCAGCTCATGGTACAGCTCCAGTAGCAGCACCACAAGCAACTCCAGCAGCACCTAAAGCAGTTGCAGCTGTAGATGAATCACGTGTGACTGTTGAAAAAATGAGCCGTCGTCGCCAAACAATTGCCAAACGTTTACTTGAAGTAAAACAATCTACAGCAATGTTAACAACTTTCAACGAAGTAGATATGACAAACGTTATGGCTTTACGTTCTCGTAAAAAAGACCAATTCTTCGAGTCAACTGGCTCAAAACTTGGTTTCATGTCATTCTTCACAAAAGCTGTAGTTGCAGCACTTAAAAAATATCCATATGTTAACGCTCAAATCGTTGGTGATGAAATTCACTTAAACAACTTCTTTGATATCGGTGTAGCTGTATCAACAGAAGAAGGTTTAGTAGTACCAGTTGTACGTGACGCTGACCGCAAAAACTTTGCTGAAATTGAAGATTCAATCGCAGACCTAGCGAAAAAAGCACGCGACAAAAAATTAGGTTTAGCAGATCTTCAAGGTGGCTCATTCACAATTACAAATGGTGGGGTATTCGGTTCATTAATGTCTACACCTATCATGAATGGTACACAAGCTGGTATCCTTGGAATGCATACTATCAAAAAACGTCCAGTTGAAGTGAATGGTGAAGTAGAAATTCGCCCAATGATGTACTTAGCACTTTCTTATGACCACCGTATTATCGATGGTAAAGATTCTGTAGGCTTCCTTAAAACTGTTAAAGAACTACTTGAAAACCCAGAAGATTTATTATTAAATTCTTAATTCCTGAGTTTGTTAAACCCTGCGAACATTGTTTCGCGGGGTTTTTTCTTTTTATGGAGCATTTCATTAAATGCGACGGATAAGGCAATCGAAACGACGGAAAGAAAAGCCAAAGCGACGGATAAAGCAATCGAAGCGACGGATGAAGCATTCAAACCGACTGATAGGTAGTCCCAATGTATGCGAGAGCTTCACAGAAAGAAACGTATAGTGCAAAGGGTATTATCTTTACTGATCGACAATTTCTTTTGGATTACTATTAAGTAAGTTAAATATTAATTATTTGCGTAATTTCTAGAAAATTAACTCTTCACCCCATTTGTTATAAGGGTATCCACGTATATGAGTTGTTTGGAGTAAGTATAATGAAGTATGGGCAACTTTACGGACTCTATCGGCAAAGTGACAGTCAAATTTTTTTCACCTTTGCAAAAGTGTATATAAGGCTTTAAGAAGGAAAAAAACTCTAATATTGTAATTAGTCAGAAAAGTAATAAAATAATCTTGACTATAAAGTTAGTTTTATAGTAGTATCTATATATCAATTAAATAAACAAACCTCACATTTATCCTATTGTGAGGTAGAGGCGCGGTATTTATTAGTTCATTGTTGAGTACAAGCAAGCGAAGACGCAATGGAGAAGGAAATATCGCCGAAGTATAAAAGGAGCTCGTACTTTTATGCTGGGTCTGCAGTGAATAAGTGCAGGACTGTCCTAGTAAATTATTTTCCAGGTTTACTAGGTTGTGCTATCTCGGAATGATGGAATTATAGTGAGGATTTGGGCAACTGTTAAAAAAAGTAAGACCTAAGTTCAGTACTTAGGTCTTTTTTGGTACAGTTGTCTTATTTTTTTACAGAAAAGGGGAATGTTACATGAAAAGAAAATTGTTGGTATTTATGTTGACCGTAATGACAGTAATTATGTTAGCAGCTTGTGGTGCAGGAGACAAAAAAGATACGACATCGTCTAATGGAGGTGCAAGTTCTGATACGAAAGAAAAAGGTGTGTTCCGTATCGGCATGGAGGCAGGTTATGCTCCGTTTAACTGGACGCAGCAAGATGATGCAAATGGCGCAGTAAAAATTGCAGATAATGCAGAATATGCTGGTGGCTATGATGTGCAAATGGCGAAAAAAATCGCTGAAGGCTTAGGAAAAGAATTAGTTATCGTAAAATTGGAATGGGATGGTTTAGTACCTGCACTACAATCCAATAAAATTGATGCAATCATTGCAGGTATGTCACCTACTGCAGAGCGTAAAAAAACAATTGATTTCACTGAAAACTACTATACGTCTGATTTTGTGATGGTCATTAAAAAAGGCAGTAAATATGAAAAAGCAAAATCTATCCAAGATTTCTCTGGTGCTAAAATCACATCACAATTAAATACATCTAACTATGAAGTTATCGATCAAATTAAAGATGTAAAAAAACAAACTGCAATGGATAACTTCCCAGCAATGCGTGTAGCGTTAGAAGCTGGAAAAATTGACGGCTATGTTGCAGAACGTCCAGAAGGTATTTCCGCTGCTGCAGCAAACGATAAGTTTACTTATGTAAAGTTTGAACAAGGCTTTGATACTGATATTTCAAATACATCGATTGCAGTTGGTTTACGTAAAGGTGATGCAGAGCTTGAAAAAATTAATGAAATTTTAAAAGGTATTTCTGAAGATGATCGCCAAAAAGTTATGGAAGAAGCAATTCATCAACAACCAGCAGCACAATAACTTGAATGCACGGGCTAACAGCTAGCCCGTGCAATAAATAACAATCTCTCTAAATATTAATAATGTCTTAGCTAAAAGTTTCATAAGATAAAAGAAACAGAAAACGGTAGAGGGCTAAGACGACTGTAGCAAACAAGCAACACGACGTTGTTAGGAGGAACATCATGAGTCTGGATTGGATTATTTCTATTGTTGAGAACAACTGGCAAATGTTTTTACGAGGTGCGTATTTTACATTACTTATTTCAATTAGTAGTACAATTATTGGTGCACTTATCGGATTTTTTATTGGAATTATGCATACCATCAAGGTTCGTAAAAAGGGTGTAAAATTCTATAGCTTAAAGCTCATTAATTTTTTACTAACATGCTACGTTGAATTCTTCCGTGGTACACCAATGATTGTACAAGCGATGGTTGTATTTTACGGATTAGATATGGCATTTGGCATTGATATGCACTTTATTACGGCTGGTATTTTAGTTGTTTCACTAAACACAGGTGCTTATATGGCTGAAATCGTGCGTGGTGGTATTGTTTCCATTGATAATGGGCAGTATGAGGCTGCATCGGCAATTGGTATGAATCATTTTCAAATTATGCTTAACATTGTATTACCGCAAGTTGCACGAAATATATTGCCTGCAACAGGTAACCAATTAATTATGAATATTAAAGATACAGCAGTATTAAACGTTATCGGGGTTACGGAATTATACTTCCAAACAAAGTCAATTGCAGGTAATAACTTCCGCTATTTCGAATCCTTCTTTATAGCTTGTGTCCTTTATTTCATCATGACTTTCACAGCATCGAGAATTTTACTGTATATAGAGAAACGACTAGATGGACCAGATGCATATCAAAAAGAACAGAAAGAAGCAGTATAGGGGGGCGAACAAATGACAGTTATTAAAATAGAGCATTTAAGTAAATCATTTGGGCGTAACCAAGTGTTAAAGGATGTAAATTTCCAAGTAGAAAAGGGCGAGGTTGTCTGCTTAATCGGTTCTTCCGGATCTGGTAAATCAACACTACTACGCTGCATTAATTTACTTGAAACACCAAGTGGCGGTCAAATTATTTACAAAGGCGAAAACATTTTAGACGAAAAGCATAATATCCAAGAATATCGTACACATTTAGGCATGGTATTCCAGCAATTTAACTTATTCAACAATCATAATGTACTTAAAAATTGTACAGTTGGTCAAATGAAAGTACTAAAACGTTCGAAGGCAGAAGCAGACGAAGTTGCTTTAAAATATTTGCAAATTGTAGGCATGGATCAATACGTCAATGCGAAACCACGGCAGCTGTCTGGCGGTCAAAAACAGCGTGTAGCGATTGCGCGAGCATTGTCAATGAGCCCAGATGTAATGCTATTTGATGAACCGACGTCAGCACTTGACCCAGAAATGGTTGGTGAAGTGTTGAAGGTAATGCGTCAGCTAGCGGATGCTGGGAATACGATGTTAATTGTTACTCATGAAATGGAATTTGCTAAAGAAGTAGCAGATCGCGTCGTCTTTATGGACAAAGGTGTTATTGTAGAGGAAGGGCCACCATCACAGGTTTTAGTAAATCCTCAGCATGAACGGACAAAAGAGTTTTTAAAACGTACATTAAAATAAATAACTTTACGAGTTTGGTTATAATACCTAAAAAAGTGAGTCCAAATTAATGGGCTCACTTATTTTCTAGAATTCCATTCTGCGTATAAAACAAAGCAAATTGCAAATGCCACGGCAAGGATAAAAAACCATTGCGGTACACCACCAAAGCTCATATTAACACCTCGAGTAAAAATTTTTATTATAGATATGGTAAAAAAACGATATTTACGGAAAAAATATGGTCTACTATGGTTTTTTTCTCCACAAAAGTACAAAAATATTATAAAATAAGCAGTAGACATTAGCTTCATGCTAGTAAAGAGAGGTAGAGAGATTATGTTACATTTAAAATGGAAAGATGCTCCAACTGTACGTACAGTAACTTGTAAGCATACAAATGCATCAAAATATTTAGTTTCAAACGTATTAACAGTAGGGAAACAATATGATGTGAAAAATGAAACAGAAGAATTCATTTTTATTATCGATAACACTGGTAATATTGGTGGTTACTATAAAGAATATTTCGAATAAGCATAAAATCAATTTCGTCTTGGCGTAATTGAGTCCGGAGACTATTTTCATTCAGTAAGTTTGAATGACAATCAAAGGGTGGTTCAGATGATTTCTGAGCCACCCTTTTTTTGTTGGAAAAACGATATTACCCATTCTTAAAAGTCTTTAATTCAGCTACGTCCTGAAGCTGCTGTTTTTCATGCTCTGTAGCTGTATGAAGGGCAAAGACGTCTTTGATAGCTGTCTTAAGCTCTTGTTGCGTATCTTTGAATTTTGATACTTGCTGTTCAAAGGAGGGGCTAGTAAAACGATCATTTGTACGAGATAATCTTTCCTCTAGCTGCGCATAGTGATGATCCATTTGCATGGATAACATCATGGCCAACTGATTTTTCCAAAGTGGAATAAGGGTAACGATTGAAAATTCGATTTTTTCTGCAAGCGTTTGATTGGACTGCTGAATCATACGTATTTGTGGCGCAGTTTGTAAGGCAACTTGCTGCGATACTTGTAAGTCATAAATACGTTGATCTAGACGTTCAATCTGGGCGGCAAAATCATTAAGCTGTTGAATAGCTAGTGGCTGTTTAGATACCTGTACACTAGTCACCTTTTCAGGAAGTTCAACTTCAATGGCTTGCTGCTTCTTCATTTGTCCTGCTGCAATAGCAGTCGCTAACTCCTCAAAGAAACCTCTATTATGTGCATAAAGTCCTTCTAGCATTTCTACATCTTTTATCATTTGAAGCTGTGCCCGTTCGAGCTGAACACCAATTCGTTCTACGTGGATACTAATACGTTCAAACTCCGTTAAGGTTTGCTTAACAGTAGGCTCAATTTTCCCAAACATTTTTTTAAAAAAAGACTGTTTTTTTGGTTCTAATGCGTTAGGGTCCACTCGGTCTAACGTTTGCATTAATGAGTCTAACATTTGGCCAATTTTTGTGACGTCTTTCTGTTTTACTTGTGCAAGCATTCGATCCGCAAATTGAGATAGCTCACGCTGTGAATCTTGCCCTAAAGACAGGACGGACTCAAAGTTTGTCAGGTCAAGTTGACTAGCATAAAGAAGTGCACGACTTTGTGCAAGAGGCGACAGCGTTTCATACGTCGCCATCGCCTCATTATTTGTAGTTTCTAAATAAGATTGCACAAGAGGGGAAATACCTTGTAATGTATTTAGTTGAAATGCGTGATCATTTGCTGTCACTTATCATCGCCTCGCCATTCCAATTGTTCTTTTCGTCTTATATTGGAACGATTCGCAAATTCGATTTCCATTTGAAGATGGTCGATATCGTTGGAAAGCGCATCCTTTAAATCAATTTGAATCGTATCATTTAAATCTGAAAGTGTTTCTCTTGTTTTTGACAATGTAATCTGGATTTCCTTGTCCTTCACAGGCTGCTTCGACAACATCGTATATTTATCCGTTAATTCCACAGCGGAAGGTAGATGAGCATAGAAAAACTCTTCAACATTATAAAATTTTCGTGGATCTGTTTTAACAATTTTCACGATATTTTTTGAAATACGTGTCATTTCGAGTAATTGCTTAAATGCAGAAACAGAGCGTACACGTAAGTAGTTTTGACTTAATGTTTGAATGTTTTTATTGGCTGCTGTAAGTTGTGTTTCAATATGTTTGTATTCTTCTTTTGTTATACCTGCTATTTGCATGAATTTCTTTTTCTGTCTATGTTTCAACAACACTGCACTCGACGTGTATGTCCCAGCAAATAATAAACCACCAAGGAAGAATCCTGGATTTGCCGCAATTGCTGTGATAGAAACAGTTGTTAGTGAAATTAAGAAGCTAGCGGTATGTCTAGAGAAAAACTGTCCGACACTGAGCATGTTTCTTCCTCCTAGCATTTAAATATGTCTATATTCTTATACGAAATAATCGACATAAAGTTTCAATGAAAAAATAAACCTTACATAAATTTTACTGCTATTTGTAAAGTTTCTCAATGATATTACATTAGAACAAGAAAAACCTTTGTTTTATTAGGAAGAAAATAGGATAGACGAAAAAGAAGTCCGACATTGCTGTTTCATCTATACTCGGGTGGGTGTTAAAATGCCTATCAAGGATTAATCAATTTCATTATATCGTATTCAAGATTAATGTAATTCGCGAGTTTTTTGTATTGCTTCTCACGTTGTTAGTCAATTTTTTTGTTTTTTTCTTTAAACATTAGTATTGTTTTTTCATCAGTTGTTAATTCCTCGCCATCAGCGTTATATTTTCTTTTATAAAAAAAGCGTATTCGAGATTTTTATCTCAAAACGCTTAAATTTCGAGGAGCAAATCACACCCGTTTTAGGTTTAATCGTACGACTTAAAATGCTTTAATTGTTCTGGTGAAAGGGTCTTCCCATCAATTGTATGATGCTCAAATTGCCCTAAATGGTCTTTATCATGTGCAAAATAAACGTAGACGACATTTGGTTCATCTGAAAAAATAACATTTACCCAATAACTTGGAAGACCTGCAAAATGCCATTTGCATTCAATAGATTGTATAGTTTTCTTCGGATAAGACATATCTTCGATCAAATAGTTTTCTATTCTTTTTTCATATAATTGTTTTTTAATTTGTACTGTACAAAATGGTGCAAGCAACAAGATGACTAACGCAACTATTAAATACTTTTTCATTCGACATCTCCTTAAACAAGTTCTACCCAAATTTCATGTAAGAATGTCATTTCTGTCAACTCATTAAAGATACTATTTCGACAATGATTCATCGAAAGCCTTGTTATGATTATATTTTTTTCTAAATGAAATATTGAGTTCATATCATAGGGATAAGTGCTAAGTGACGCGCTTTTCTTAAATGAATTTTTGTCATTGTCTTCTGCATTAATTGTGGAAGACTTTTATTATTTAAAGGAGGAAGTAATGTAATGATTTGGATGGTTTGGACATGGTCGAAACTGAAAGAGTCTAACTTCAACAAAATAATTTTCAGCCGAAAGTTTGATGTAAATGGGTATTGTTTTTATTATAGTATTTCACAAATACATGTGAAATAGGAGAAAATTGTATATGGAAATTAAATCACTTACTTTACAAACGGATAATTTACAAACGATGAAAGAATTCTATATTAATAAATTTGGATTTTTCATGATTGATGAAACTAGAGATAGCTTTCAAATTCAAACAGGTACTAGTATTTTGGAGTTCACGAATAAAGATACAGTAAGCAAACCATATTATCATTTTGCCTTTAATATTCCAGAAAACCAATTTGAAGAAGCGAAATTTTGGTTAAAAAACAAAGTCCAACTTTTAACAGAGGATGGAGAAGATGAGGTAAACTTCTCTCATTTACCAGCACAAGCAATATATTTTGAAGACCCATCAGGTAATATTGTAGAATTTATAGCTCGTTATGGCATAAATGAAAAAAGTACAGAGCCGTTTACTATTAATAGTATTTTGCATATTAGTGAAATTGGTCTTATAGTTGATGATGTGTTTAAGGCAGGAAAAGAATTAAGTAAAGCTCATATATTTGAAAGGGATAACAAACCGTTAAATGAAAAATTTCTAAATTTTATGGGCGTTAGAGATAAAGGGATATTTATTATCCTTGCACACCCCGGAAGAAGATGGATTTTTTCAGATAAATATTCAAGCATTTTTCCTCTCCAAATTTCAGTTGATAAGGGAAAAATGATAATTGTTAATCATCAAGGTGAATGTATTATCAATGATTGATCTGAATGATAAATATAAGGATTATCTGTGGGTAATATTGAAAAAAAAGATTCATAAGCTGTTTGGCTTCCGGTGACTAAGTGATGAATAAGAAATTATATAAAGCTCTTTTAATCAATATTTGTGAATCACCCACTGCTACTCGAATATATATTGAAAAATATTACCATATATTCTATTATTTTTTATATACCCAAAAGGGAATTACCAGAATAATAGGGGGGATGAATTATGAGTCAAGTTTGTGTGATCAGCATATATGTACCTAACATTGAAAAAGCAATTGAGTTTTATACTACTGTTTTAGGTTTTGAAGTAAACAAACAATACGGACCTAAAATCGTAACACTTGTTCACGGAGATTTACCTCTAGTTTTAGAAGAAACAAAAAATTCTAAATCGATTCCTAAAGATACTTTAGGTGTGGTTTTAGCATTAAAAACAGATGACATACATCAAACAGTCAATAAGTTAAAAGAACATAAAGTTGAGTTCGTTGCAGATGAGCCGATGGATTGTCCTCCAGGGAAAGTTATTAGCTTCAGAGATCCATTCGGAAATGTCCTAGAGTATTTACAATTTATTTAGGTAGATATTTAGACCATAATGTTTCAAAAAGATACATCTAACAAGGTGTATCTTTTTTATTTCATTTGTATAAAAATAATATTGTTAAATAAGTTAAACAACATTATAATAGTGTTAATTTAATCCATTTTTTTGAGATACTTTCAAGTTCTAAAGTGTTTTTCAATATCTCATGTAACAAAGTTTGTGCTATAAAGGTGACTTTATAGATAGAAAGGGAGAGTCAGCATATGCAAAAAAACACTAATAATAAGATTGAGATATTGGATTCTAAAATTATTTTAGAGGAATACAAGGAAAATATCGAATTCATTCAAAAATCATTGAAACAACTTGAGTTGGAAATTAGTAATTTGCAAAGCGGAGGATTGGTTGAATTAGAAAAATTGGCTAATGAATTAAGTATGTTGCAGATGCTTTCAACGAGTATAAAATTTAAAGCAAATAGTCTTATTTGTAATAACAGTAAAACCATTGAGACATTAATGACTGAATAACATATTGAAATCAAATCACAGCCCAATTGGTGTGGCTTTTTCTTATATTTCAACTATTAAAAACGAAATGAGCAGCAAGATACTACTCTTTTTGTTAATAAGATCAAATTTACTACTACGTGCATTATAGATAATTTTTTACGCTACATAAATGGCAATCGTTGCAATGCTTGAGCAATAGAACCTTTTCAATTAGGAGATACAATCGAAACAAAACTCTTTTCCATAAAACCTGGCCCCATCGTTTTGCCCGTTTAAAAAAGTCCGCAATATGCAGCAGACAGTCACTTTGTTCTAGTTACTGTACCATTTCTTTAAAAATCAAGGACATAAGTAAATATTAGAAAAATTTGCATCAGAAAAGCGCGAGAAATCAACTTTTAAAATTGATTTTCTTGCGCTTTTGAGGTTTTGACCAGTATATGTCCAGACTCAGTTTACATTCAAATAAGTATTGTTGAGTTTTTTGTTTTTCTTATAGTTAGTATCTTATGATAAGTCTTTAATCTCGTTCCACATACTTTCCGTCATTTTGATGGTGATTTTCATTATATGATACATATGCTTGAATGACTTTACCATTTTCAACTTTATATACATAAAGTACTGTTGGTTCGTCAGCAAATTTAACTTTTATTTGGTATCCAAATGCAGTAGTTAATAATTCTTCTTTATCAAAACTAGTTTCCCAAGATGCATTAGGGTATTTCTTTTCTAAATGTTCTTCAACCATTTGAGTATATTTATCATATTTAGCGTCCTGTATATGTGGACGAACAGTTAGGAATACTGCATAGCATATAAGGATAATAACTATAAAGCTAAACAAAATTTTTTTACCTTTTTTTCTAAAAAAAAATGAAATCACAAAAAGAAAAAAAATAGATCCTATCACAAAAAATAACTCTATCGCTTTTAAAGCCATATAATCATCCTCCTAATTAAATCTATTTTAATAAGATTCTTCTATTTTTATTATAGCTTATGTATTAGACTATCACCCCAATAAGTTGAGGTTTAATGAGTTGTAGCTTTTTTAGTATGATGCTATGCCTTTCTACAATAATTCGATTAAAGGATATAATTTATCTAAGGTAGTTCGCTTTTTTAAGCGAACAAATTTTTGAAGGTTAGTGGAAATTTATGTTAAAATATTTTGTGGATTATTAACGTCAATTGGGGGAGTGAAGTCTTGAAGAAAAAAATTATAATCATTGTTTCTTTTTTAGCTGTAATTATATTGCTGCATTCAACACCAAGTATGGCATTAAGAACATATGTATTTTTCCTGGGTTATCCAAAAGCCGCAATTACTTCAGGAATTATTGAAGATAAAGAACATAATGAAGTAGATAAAGATAGATTTGCTGAATTAAATGCCAAAGCATACGCCCTAACAAATCCTCCAATAGAAAAAGCTACTCAGACTGAGTTAAGAAACTATCTTGTGAGGAAATTTGGATTTTTACATTTTGCAGAATACTTAGGTAACACGTAATAACCTTCGTCAGTTAAACAGGTGCCTAGTTCAATTAAGTTAATAAATTATTACACAAAAGAGGCTGGGACAAAACCCATCTCTAAACTAAAAAGCCGGTGAAATTTTACGATCAGTAAAATTTCACCGGCTTTAAATTTTTTTCGTAAAAAATAAGGACCACTTCTGATAAAATTAAGTCACCACAACAAAATTATACAGAAAGAAGGATCCTTATGTTTAAAGATTATAACATGAATCAA
>NZ_JBNNTW010000004.1:0-34452 GCF_050279145.1 Lysinibacillus sp. NPDC094177
CGAACGTTTACCTGAGCACCACCAGTTACTCATGCATTCCGATCAAGGCTGGCATTATCAAATGAATAAATATCGTCGCGCCTTAGAATCAAGAGGGATTGTTCAAAGTATGTCTCGTAAAGGAAACTGTTACGACAACTCTGTCATGGAGAATTTCTTTGGAATTATGAAATCTGAATTCCTTTACATGAGGGAATTTGAAAGTGTAGAGCATTTTAAAATAGAATTAGAAAAATATATCAATTACTATAATACGAAACGGATTAAGGCAAAATTAAAAACGAGTCCGGTGCAATACCGAACTCGTTTTACCCAAGCTGCCTAATGAAATAACCGTGTCTAACTTTTAGGGGTCACTTCATTTTTTTGGGACGTTTTCTTTTTTGGACGTTACGTTGTCGCATTGTGTTGGTCTCCCTGATTTAGAAGAATAACACCACCAATGATTAATACAATGCCTAAGGCTGAGTAAAGATTAAGAATATCTCCCCATACAACGATTCCGACAACCACTGTTAATGCTGTACCTATACCAGACCAAATGGCATATGCAAGGCTTAATGGTAGCGTTTTTAAGCATAGGGACAATGAATAAAATGAAATGCCATATCCCAATACGACAGCTATAGATGGACCTAGAATTGTAAATACTTCTGAAAACTTAAGCATCGTTGTTGCAAATACTTCACTGACAATGGATAACGCTAAAAATAGATAACCCTTCACTTTCATACTCCTCCTTAATGTCCACTACCAGTAAGATTTAGAATAACCACACCGACAATAATCAATAGAATGCCCATAATTTTTTTTAGATTGAATAATTCCTTATAAAAGACTACACCGATTATTGCCGTTAGCGCCGTTCCTACCCCTGCCCATATCGCATACGCAGTACCAATTGCTAAAGATTGTAATGTTAGAGAAAAGAAATAAAAAGCTATTCCATATCCAACCACTACGCCAATTGACGGGAATAATCGTTTAAAACCATTTGTTAGTTTAAGCATCGAGCTTGCAAAAACTTCTGAGATTATTGAAATGAATAAAAAACCAAAAGCACTCATGTATGTTAGTCCTTCCTTGTCATGTACATTAATTGTACAAAGACACCTTTTGTTGCTTCATCAGAAATCGGTGCTATATTTAATAACTGTGAATAATACAATCCATCAATCGTTAACCGAATCAGATGAACAATGGATTGCTCCAAGCCATCTTGGAACAACTCGTCAAGTAAACATTCATAAACTGTTGAGATGGCTGAATTGTCATTTTGCATAATTTGAATCGCACTATTTAAAGCTGCCCCACTCGCAAGATCTTTTTGAGAAGCTAAAATAAATGCTCTCGTTAATCTCCCTGTCCCTTGCTCAAGGCTTGCGAAATGTTCATAGGATTGTATAACCTCATTCATAATCGTTTCAGCGATTGCTGTTTGAAGGGTATCCTTCGTCTTAAAATGATAAAGTAAACCACCTTTGCTAATGTTCGCACTACTAGCAATTTTTTCTAAAGTTAAAGTACTTAAATCATTGTCCTTTAAATATTGAATTGCCGTTTGGATAATATGTGAACGTTTTAAATCTGCTTTTGATGACATACAATCGCCCCTTTCCAAAAGTAAAAAAAACCGTCTGGACGGTCTTTTTTATTTTAAAGCTATTATTTCACATCGTCAATTACATTGTTAAAACGTTTCGAAACACGAATAGCATTTTCTTTTCGATCATTATTTTGTAATTTTTTCTTTTGTCGCCAAGCAAAAGCCCTCTCAAATTGTGAGAGGGCTCATACTATTTTTATTTCGGTAATGTAAACGTTTCTTTTTTACCTTTAGAAGTATCCTCTGCTCCTTTATTTCGGATAGGACCTAATTCAATTTCAAAGGCTTTATCTTTCCAGATTTTTTCATATTGCTCTTGATCTAATACGAATACTTGCAATAGCTCGCCAGTTTCGCCAGCTTTAATAACGTCATTATACTTGTAATTCAATAGCATACCTTCGCTTAATGAATATTGCGCGCCATTGTTAACTGATAATTTCGAAGACATAGATGATAAGCCGATTTCACTTGTTGCTTTATTTTCTAGCTTAAATTTCACTGTTAATAAAGTGACACCATTCGAGAAATTAGAGAAACGTGGAGCTTCCACCTCATTAGGTGTAAATTGTGTAAACTGATACCCTTCTAGAATAGCATTTACATCCCCTATTTTCTTACTTTCATTAATGTCGCTTTTTTCCTTCAACATCTTCTTTTCGCCCATATTGTCCATTGTTGCTTTATCTTGATAAAATGACGAATTACTTGCTACTTTTTTCGAGCCATCCGCATTTATAGCAAGATTAAATCTTCCATCTGAACCAATCGTAGAGCCGTAATTTTCCTTTTCAGTAATCGGTTTTGGAACTTCTACTGTTACTGTTCCCAATTTATTGATTTTTGCTAAATCTGTTTCACCGAATGGATAAGCGATATACCCAGTTATCTCTTCACCTGCTTTTAGCAAATACTCAGTCTTGTAGCCTAATTTTGTTGGCAATTGGCTTTCTTCAGGAATTAAATCCTTATAATTCGAGTAATCTTTATTTGCACCCGTAAATGTAACATATAGACTAGGCATGTAATAAACATCTTTATCCATGTCATTCTTCACAGTATATTTAGCTAAAATAACCCCACCATCAGTTTGATCACCAAATGGAATATTAAAATCTGTGTGGAAATCCTTTAATTCTACTACTGAATATGCATCAAGCGAAATTGAAACATTCTCCATTTTATGTACTTGTGGTTCATTGTTTTCAAAAAGAACTTTAGTTTTCCCTTGAGTTTCCTTTTCCATATAAGAAATTAAAGGAGCAAAGTCAGCTGATTCTTTACTTGATTCTTGTTCTTTTTGAGATTCTTCCTTTTGGACTTTATCTTTATCTTGTCCTTTTTCCTCTTGTGTTTTCTTTGGTTCATCGTCTTTTTTTGTTTCGTCCGCGCTTTTTCCACAGCCACTAAGAATAATTGATGTTGATAAAATTAGCGAAGACATTAAAAATAAACTCTTTTTCATTTCATCCTCCAAGATGTGTTTTTAAAATTTTTTAGGCCCAACTGTCAAAACGAATTATAAAAGCTATTTTTTGAGCTGATACCCATTTTAATCCACTTTTATCACCAAAACAACTTGAATTGGAAGAAATTGTACTAACGAAGTAATGAGCATCCAAATATTGTTTATTGAATAATTCTATCCTATTTTTCATTTTCTATAATTTACCATATTTAATCTATTTCGAGATATTTCCATTGAATAATAATTATTTATGTACTAAAAAAACTTTATTTCTCTAAATTGCCAGAGAATAAGTACAATCTACCTATGAATATAGTTGCATGTGAAATATGTGTTTTTTCCTTAGCTTAATTACGGCTGCCGCTTCGCTGTTCACCATTAGATCTTTTTCAAACTCCGTGATAAAAACTAATAAAAAAAGCTAGATAAAAGATCAAAAACATCTCTTTCTAGCTTCTTGTATCACATGATTTTCGTCTTACAGCAGTCCAGCCTTTATTAAATATTCGCGCGCCACCTCTTCTATATTTTTTCCCTCTACATTTACTTGATAATTCATTTCACGCATCTCATCATCTGTTATTTGATTTGCCAACTTATTTAAAGCTGTTTCAATCTCAGGATACTTGTCTAGCGTCTCTTTCCTTAGTAAAGGAGCTCCTTGATAAGGCGGGAATAGTTGCTGATCATCTGCTAATACGTGCAAATTATACTGACGTATTTCACTATCCGTTGAATAAGCATCTAATAAATCTATATTTCCTGATTCGATCGCCTGATATCTAAGCTTTGGCTCCATTGTTGTTATGTTTGAAAGTGTAATACCGTAACGCTTTTGAATGCCTAAATAACCATCTTCTCGATCATTAAATTCCAATGTGAATCCAGCTTTTATCGTTTCTTGAATAGGCTTAATGTCAGAAATTGTTTGCAGATGATAGGTATCCGCTATTTGCTTTGATACCGCTAAGGCATACGTATTGTTATATTTCATCGGACTAAGCATTACCATGCCAAATTTATTCATCATTCCATCTTTCGCCTGGTTATAAACATCTTCCTGCTTATTATTGATGGCTTCCTCTTTTAAAAACTCTGAAATTGCCGTTCCAGTAAATTCTGGATAAATATCGATGCTACCAGACTTAAGTGCATTAAATACAAAGGAAGTCTTTCCAAGCCCAGGTTTTAATTGCACCTTTAAGTCTGTTTCATTTTCAATAAGCAATTTATACATATTTATTAGAATCTCTGGTTCAGAGCCTAGCTTCCCTGCAATGACAATTTCTTCTTTTTCTTTGAAGTTTAGTAGCGGTAAGATAATCATTAATAATGCCACAACACTAATAATGCTCAATGCTGTAATTGTTTTTTTAAACGAAAGCAATTCTAGCCTTTTTAGTAAAAAGTCGAACACTAATGCTAAAATCGCAGCAGGAACAGCCCCTAAAATAATAAGTGCAGTATTATTTCGGTCAATTCCGAGCAAAATGATATCCCCTAATCCCCCAGCTCCGATTAATGCTGCTAAAGTTGCCGTTCCAACGATTAATACCATAGCGGTTCTAATCCCTGCCATGATAACAGGCATAGCAAGAGGCAATTCTACTTTCACTAATCGTTTTCGAGTATTCATTCCCATCGCCATCGCTGCTTCTTTTAGAGACGGATCTACCTCGTTTATCCCAGTAAATGTATTACGTAAAATCGGAAGAAGTGCGTAAACAACTAAAGCAATAATTGCAGGTACTTTTCCGATGCCGAACAATGGAATCAATAATCCTAATAACGCTAATGAAGGAATCGTTTGTAAAACAGCACTAATACCAATAATACTTTCTGCTATTTTCTTTTTATTCGTTAAATAGATTCCTAGAGGAATAGCAATCACCACTGCAAAAAATAGTGCAATGAAGGAAATTTGAATATGCTCTACTAAAGACGCTAATAGTTGGCCTTTTCGTTCGCTAAACACATCAAGAAAATTAGCCATTTAAATTACCTCTTTCTAAGGAATCATGCGCTAAATACTGAAGCATAGATGCTCTTGTGACAACGCCTATTATTTCCCCATTATCTTCCACACCTAAACATTCATAATGAGCTAATTTTTGTAGAATGGTATGTAAAGAATCTCTGGAAGAAATGATGTACTCTCGATTTCTTTGGTCATCTTCGCCTGCAATTGGTTCCATTACATCTTGGATATTGAAAGTGTTCACCCCATACTCTTTTACCCCAATAAATTCTCGAACAAAATCATTAACAGGATTTTGTATGATTTCTTGAGGTGTACCAATCTGCACAATCTCTCCATCTTTCATTACACATATTCGATCACCCAATTTTAAAGCCTCTTGCATATCATGCGAAACAAAGACAATTGTTTTTTGTATCTTTTGCTGAAGCTCTAGAAGATCATCTTGTAATTTTGTGCGGCTAATCGGATCTAAAGCACTAAAAGGCTCATCCATTAAAATGATTTCAGGATCAGCTGCTAATGCACGAACAACACCAACTCTTTGTTGCTCACCACCAGAAAGCTCTTTTGGCTTGCGCTGACTATATTTATCGGGTTCAAGTCCAACCATTTCTAGTAACTCACGAACCCGTTGCTGGATTTGCGGTTTACTCCATTTCTTCAATTCAGGCACAACAGCTATATTTTCTTCAATCGTCATATGGGGAAAAAGCGCGATTTGTTGAAGAACATAGCCGATATTCCATCGCAATTCATGTATGTTGTAATCACTAATTCTTTTACCGTTAATTCGGATTGTTCCTTCTGTTAAATGAATTAATCGATTAATCATCTTTAATAATGTTGTTTTTCCACAGCCACTAGGTCCAATAAGAACAAAAAATTCCCCCTTGTTGATTTCTAAATTAATAGCTTTCACCGCGACTTGGTCATTTACATATTTCTTTGTGACATTTTCAAATGCTATCATTGTATAAGCTCCTTTTAATATTGCTTTTACGTAAACTCACTACATCTTAGCAAAACGAAGGGTTGATTTCCGTTCCGGCTGGGCGCTTTTATCGCTGCCGCTTCGCTTTCGCGCAGAGCAAAGCTTCCTGAGGGCGTCCGCCTACACAATGTAGGTCACCATGGCGTTATCACAGGACGTGATGGTTTTAGACTTCGTTCCCCTATTGCTGATCCCCAAGGAGTCGCCCAGCCTCCACTCCAATCAACTAATCCACTTTGCTCGGCTCCCTTGATCTTTCGAGAACACACATTGTCTAGTCTATTTACTAAATGTTTTAAATAGAAATAAACTACTATTTTAATCCTCTTCATTTCATATACGTTAAGCATAGTAGGTCTAGAACTAACACTTTTTTAAGATACACCGAGTTCCTATATATATTTCACTATCTAAAATGATTTCAAACTTATTTTTTGTTTCATATCAAAACGTTGGTCCTCTTGACGCTCTACTCTATTTGTCTCATAATTTTCATAGTAAATCGTATACTGTTTTTGAGTACGACTAACTACTATTCATTAAAGATATCCTATCAAAATGAATAGCTTCATAAATGTTAATAATACCATTTTTGTTTTTTTGAGTAACTAATGCAGCTATCTTTTTATGTCCTTTCATTTCTAAAAGGTACTGGAAATTAAGGAACTAAATGAAGGGTTTTTTCGTTCTATAAATGATGTACTCTATAAAAGAAAACTGACTTTATTTCTATTAATAACTCTGTAATAATTAGAAATATATGAACTTCGTTATTGAAATGAAAGGAGGGAGATGTTGTAAACTACCAACATCAATGAACAATGAAATACTTAATTAATTTTTTCAAAGGACTTATGATTACTGTTATTGTTATCTGTATTTCGTTTTTTATGGTGACACAGTTTTTCAATACTCATGAAACTGCAGAGCCTGTAGTTGTCGATGATAGCCCTAGTGTAGAAGAGTTTATTGGCTCTATTGCTGAAATTGCACGAAAAAAAGGTGCCGAAAATGACTTGTATGCATCGATTATCATTGCACAAGCCGTTTTAGAGAGTGAGCATGGACAAAGTGGCCTTGGATCTGCTCCAAATAACAATTTATTTGGTATGAAAGGTAGTTATCAAAATAACTCCGTCACATTGGAAACATCTGAGGATGATGGTTCAGGTAATATGACAAGGGTAATGGCTGAATTTCGCAAATATCCTTCCTATGAGGCTTCCATACAAGATTATGTTAAATTAATGCGTAATGGGGTTTCTTGGAACAAAAATTTCTATGCAGGAGTTTTCAAAAGTAACGCGAAGACCTATGAAGATGCTACAAAGTTTTTAACGGGCTCCTATGCAACAGATTCGAAATACAATGAAAAACTTAATGCACTGATAGCAAAGTATGACTTACAACAGTATGACAGCCCTGTCAAAGATAAAAAAACAATTACCGTAGCTGATGGTGACTCTCTTATGCATATTGCAGAGGCACATAATGTTAAAGTTACGTCCATTAAACAATGGAATCAGCTTCGATCTGATAGAATTGAAGCCGGTCAGCAATTAAATATTTATAAATATTAATGTAAAAAAATCTCCATGTGTAATCTTTGACATGGAGATTTTTTTCATTTAAAGAATCTATTATTATTAACTTATTAATTTGTAAATCACTGTTTCTATGTCAAAAACACGCTTGTTTAAAGCGTAGGTTCTATCTTCTACATGCTGAACAATTTTTTCAGTAAACTCACCTAAATGTTCGACAATATTTTTCTGAAGTTCAGCTTGTCCAATTTTAAGTTCATGCACGTCATTTTCAATTTTATCTAAACGCTGGTCAATCACGTCAAAACGGATGTTAATTCCAACTAATTGATGATCAATATTCTCAAATCGTTGGTCCATTCCATCTAGTCGTTGGTCAATTCTGTCAAATCTTTGATCAATAATCTCAAATCGTTGGTTCATTCCGTCTAGTCGTTGGTCCATTCCATCAAATCTTTGATCAATATTCTCAAATCGTTGGTCCATTCCATCTAGTCGTTGGTCAATTCTGTCAAATCTTTGATCAAGAGTCTCAACACGTTGGTCCATTCCATCCAGTCGTTGGTCAATTCTGTCAAATCTTTGATCAATAGTCTCAAAACGTTGGTCCATTCCTTCTAGTCTCTTATGAACTGATGTCAATTCTTCTTTTAAAACGGAACGTAACATCGCTTTTAACTCTAGATTCAATTCATATCCTCCAATCCCTTTAATTTTGATTTCATTATAGCATAATGGAAATAGGTTAACTCTATCAATAATTTCCCGATTTATCACAAAAATTGAAAAAGAGAAGCAAAGTTAAGCTTCTCTATACTTTCTATTTATATAAACTGCCCACAGCGGTAATAGATGTAGCCAAATCTTCTCGATATTGCTGATGCTGGTCGTCCAGACTATTAATATTAACCTCATTCCCGCCAAGCGAAGAGTGTACATAAAGGTTATCCCCTATATATAATGCAATATGTCCTGGGAAGTATAATAAGTCTCCCTTTTGTATGTGCTTTAGAGATATTTCCTTGATAGGAAAACCTTCAACAATTCTGGCATCACGATAAATATATACCCCGTTAAGCATATATGCCATTGAACATAGACCTGAGCAATCAATACCTAGCGGCGATTTTCCTCCCCAGCGATAGGGTGTTGCTAAATAACTTAGCGCTGTTTGGACAACATTTTCTCGTAATTGTTGCTCAGATAAGTTGTTTACTGTAATTTTTTCTTGTAGCCATTGCCTACGCACATAGCCGATTTCACCTGACATTAATTGCACCGCCGCCCATTCAGGATCTAGCTCATCAATAGCAATCGAACAGATGATCGATCCTTTAACGAGCGTCATCATTTTCGTACTCTGAATTCGAGGCTTCTGTAAAACATCGGCGAAGCTTTGGTTAATAAAATGGTTTGCCTTTTGTAGCCAAGTGTCCGTTTTTGCTTTACTCTCTAGTAAGTTATCTTTCTGACAATAACCTTCATAGCGATAAGCAGTTTGTATACGTACCCAGCTTTCATCTATCTCTTCCACGATTTGAACCGTCATACCGTACAGTACCTCATCCACTAATTCTGAGGTTTCATCTGGCTTTGCGTGTAAATTCGCAATCATTGACGTCACAATGGCATTCATTCTATCATCTCCTTCCGCTTCACCAAATAATCATAAACAACTTTGGAAATTCGACCAATTAGCTGCCTTGCATGATCATTATTTGTAACCTCAGTAACGAAAACGCCAATAAGATAATCCCCAGAGCTGTTGTAAACTATCCCAACATCATGATCTACCGTATCAAGACCACCTGTTTTATGAGCAAGCTTCACATCATCTACTAAATAACGTTTTAGTGATTCGTGCACACGTTGACGACTTAAAATATCTATCGTTAGATCACTAAATGCTAATGATAACAAATCCCTGCGATAAATTCGTGAAAATAGCAGTGCCATATCACGTGCTGAAGTAGTATTATCAAAGCCTTTTGCAAGCCTCTCAAAATCCATCATCTTTCGTTGAATCGTTGTTTGTAGTAGCCCAATTTGACGAAAATATTGATTGAGTGCATCCATCCCTAGAAAATCGATTAGTAGATTTGTTGCTGTATTATCACTTGTAATAATCATCCATACTAAAAGCTCATAGATGGTACTTTGCTCTAGGCGCTGCTCACTAATAACACTAAAATCAACCCATTCTTCTGGTGCTATCTTGATCTCTTGCTCTAAAGATTGGTTGTTGTTTTCTAAATAGTTCAGAACAGCAAGCAATATAGGCACCTTAATTAAGCTAGCACTAGAAAACGTGTCTTCTAGCTTTTCACTAATGAAAAATTGCTCAGTCTTACAATCTTTCACATACATATGCACATTATAGGGAGCTTTTTGAAGAATCTGTGAGATTGTTTGCCTCATATTTCACCTACTCTATAACTTTTATCATCTGATTCTCCGTGTCCATTGTTATAGTTCTACCTAGTGGCAGTGACATCGTTGGTAAGATGTGACCGCAAGCTATGTCCTTTATGATAGGTTTATTGAGTGGACCTAAAATCTCTTGAAAAATTGTTTGTAGTGATAGGCTATGCTCTGGATGTTTTGGATTTTCAGGACCACAATTTGTCCAAGCTCCTAAAAGGATACCTGCCGCTTCATCTAGTTTGCCTGCCAATTTTAGTTGCGTAAGCATGCGATCAACACGTTGCTCACTTTCGTCTATATCCTCTAAAAATAATATTTTGCCCTTTGTATCAATTTCATAAGGTGTCCCAAGAGATGCTGTAACTAGTGTTAAGTTCCCACCAATAAGCTGCCCTGTTGCTTTTCCATCAGCAAGCGTTGACATTGTACGTCCATGTGGATTTTCAAGGTAGTAGTCCGAACGTTCTGTTGCCGTCACACTTTCAATAAAGGAATTCCATGTATATTGATCCATCTCCGGCCGAATAAATTCTGTAGAGGGCATTGGTGTATGATACGTGACAAAGCCACATTTTTGGTTAAAAGCAATATGTAATGCCGTCACGTCGCTATAGCCAGCAAATACTTTTGGGTTTGCTTTTATCATTTCGAAATCCAGAAGCGGCAATATTTTCGTTGCTCCATAACCTCCACGTATGCAGAAAATTGCGTCAATATTAGTGTCCCTAAACATTTGATTAACATCAGAGGCTCTTAGTTCATCAGAGCCTGCTAAGTAGCCATGCCTTGCCCTACATGTTTCCCCAGCAACAACCTTAAAACCTAGATTTTCAATACTTTTAACTGCGGGGAGAAATTTTTCAGGCGGAGTTGCACCGGAAGCACTTATAAGACCAATTGTGTCACCTTTTTTCAATGCCTTTGGACGAATCATTTATTTACCTCCATTTTTAGTGAAGTTCGGTACCTTTCCAATTCCTCTTCATTGGCCAAGACAAAATGACCTTCCTCTATTTCGAAAAATGATGGTGGCTGTATGTCATAGTTGTGCTGTGAAGAATCATAGATTTCTACGACTTTGTCACGCTCCTTATAAGGATTTGGCTCAGGTACTGCCGACAATAAAGCCCTTGTATATGGATGAACGGGATTAGCAAACAGCTTTTCTGTCTCTGCTAGTTCAACAATTTTACCTTTATAAATAACAGCAGTTCGATCAGTAATAAATCGGACTACAGATAAGTCATGAGCAATGAATAAATAAGTTAAATCATTTTGCTGCTGTAGGTTCGCTAGTAAATTTAATACTTGTGCACGAATGGATACGTCTAATGCTGAAATCGGTTCATCCGCAATAATAAACTCTGGCTCCATTACTAATGCACGTGCAATGCCGATACGCTGACGCTGCCCTCCTGAAAATTCATGCGGAAAACGACTAGAAAACTCAGGTAATAATCCTACATTTAATAATGCATCGCGTACCTTCTGTTGGCGATCAGCCTCATTTTTAAAGTTTCTTGTATTAATAAGTCCCTCTGAAATAATATAGTCTACCTTTGCACGTTCATTTAACGATGCCATAGGATCTTGAAAAATCATTTGGATTTTCTGTGTAATTTCTCGATCCCACTCTTTCGATATTTTGCCATTTAGTTTCTTTCCGTGATACAGTAATTGCCCTTCTGTAACTTCATTGATACGCATAATTGCTCGGCCTATTGTTGTTTTTCCAGAACCTGATTCACCTACTAAACCAAATGTTTCACCTTTAAAAATATCGAAGCTGACATCATCAATAGCTATAAATTTTTTTTTGCCTTTCCCAAAAACAACCTTTAAATTTTTCACTTCAACTAACACTTCTTTATGACTCATGCGCGTATCGTCTCCCTTCTGCGAAAAAAGCTTGTAGCGCTTCAGGAGGCTCTACTTTCGGCGCAAGTGGATCTAATAGCCATGTACGAGCATAATGTGTGTCACTCACCTGAAAAAATGGAGGACGCTCGACAAAATCAATCTTTAACGCATATTGATTGCGAGGTGCAAAGGCATCACCTTTTATTTCTTGAAAAAGATTTGGTGGAGTACCCTTAATAGAATATAGCTGCTCCCCTTTTGAGCCAAGTTGCGGTAATGAAGAAATGAGTGCCCATGTATAAGGATGCTTGCCATTAAAGAAAATTTCATGTGTCTTTCCCACCTCGATGACATCACCTGCATACATAACTGCAATACGGTCTGCAACCTTCGCTACAACTCCTAAATCATGCGTTATATAAACAGTTGTAAGTCCATATTTTTGTTGAAGATTTTTTAAAAGCTGCAAAATTTGTGCTTGAATTGTTACGTCTAATGCAGTTGTTGGCTCATCACAAATTAAGATCTTAGGCTTACATGCTAGTGCAATAGCGATCACAATTCGTTGACGCATGCCACCGGAAAATTCGTGAGGATATTGTTTATAGCGCTTTTCCACATCGTGAATGCCAACATCTTTTAACATTTTCAAGGTTTCTTCGTATGCGGCTTTGCCCTTTACATTCTGATGTAAAATAACACATTCCTCAATTTGCTTGCCAATCGTTTTCAGTGGATTTAATGATGTCATTGGATCCTGTGTAACCATGGCCACTTCTTTTCCACGAATGCTAAGCCACTCCCGCTCGGTTCTAAACTGTGCTAAATCCTGATCATTGTAGAGGATCTTCCCCTGATCAATATAGCCATTTTTATCGAGCAAGCCCATGATTGATTTCATTAGAACGGATTTTCCTGAACCAGACTCGCCAACGATTGCAAGACTTTCACCCTTATACAAATCGAGGGAAATATTACGAATAGCCGTTAGCACTCTGCCACGAAGTGTAAATTTAATAACAAGGTTTCGGATGGTTAAAATTGGTAATTCTGTTTGTGTCACTTCTATCATCCCCCTTATACGTGATTTTTCGGATCTGCTGCGTCTGCAAATGAATTTCCTATAATATAAAATGCAATCGTAATGACACTTAATACAATACTTGGAAAAATGAGCTGATATCTTAATTCTGGAGACATCATGAGCACTCGTCCTTCATTGATTAAATTTCCTAAAGACGGCTCACTAATCGGTAGTCCTAATCCGATGTATGTTAAAAATACTTCTGAGCCTATTGCAAAAGGGATAGCTAGACTCATTCGTAACATAATGACTGAAATGAGATAAGGTAAAAGATTTTTTAAAATGATTCGATAATCGGGTGTTCCTAAACATTTTGAGGCTAAGTTATACTCACGATCACGCAAAATCACAATTTGATTGCGTATAAATCTTGCCATTTCTACCCAGCCGGTAATACACATGGCAATAATAATGGTTGAAATGCTTGGTCGCAAAATATAAGACATTAATATAAGTACGATCGTAGTCGGTACGTTATCAACGACATTGTAAAGCTGTGTGATGGGAACCTCTAATTTCCGTGAAAAGCCCCAAAGCGTACCTACTGTAATACCGACGATAGCCTCTACTAAGGCAACCACACAACCAATAAATAACGAGGTTCTTGTCCCTGCCCAAATACGTGACCATAAATCCTGCCCAATGGAATTTGTCCCAAACCAAAATTCAGCGTTTGGTGAAATATTACGTGCTTGGAGACCTGTCTGCTCATCTAAATATATTTCAGTCGGTGATTTTTGCGCTGGTAAATACGGCTGTAAAATCGTAAAAGCTACGATAATAAGCACGCCAACTAATAGAAAGACGGCGATGCGATTTTTCAAAAAGGATTTCCAAGTGGAACGCCAATAGGAATAATTAGAGTATGCTGTTTCCTCAGCCTGACGCTCATCTACTTCTGCAAAATCGAACAATGTTTCACGTGATTTGTTTGAGATATTGTCTATTTCTTCTGAATACATTCCCATTAACGTACACTCTCCCCTTTCCCTAATTTAATCCGTGGATCTACAAGGGCCATTGCAATATCACCTAAAATTAGTCCGATAATTCCAAGTGAAGAGAACACAAGCACTAAGCCTTGTACAATCGTATTATCCTGTCGCTGTATAGCATCTACGAGTAAGCCCCCCATACCAGGAATAGAATATAAGGATTCAATGTAGATGGAACCTGTAATGGTAAAAAGAATAGTCGCTGGTAAATACTGTGCCATCGGAATAAAGGCGTTTCGTAGTACATGTTTAAACATTAATGTACGCTCTTTAACTCCCTTTGCTCTCGCTAGCTTAATATAATCCTTGTTTAGTTCATCCACCATATAGCGCCGCATCCACATGGCATAGGAGGCTGTCGGTGCTAACGCCATTGAAGTCAGTGGTAAAATCCAAGTAATAGGATTATATTCATCAAAAAGCATTGGTAAATGAAAAATGTCTGTAATATACATTTGAATGACTAAATAATAGACGGCGGCTGGCACTGCAACGATAATGACAATATAGCCAGTCCCTAAGCGGTCCAACCAGCGTCCCTTCATCTGGGCCATCAATATGCCGAGCGGAACTCCAATTAAAAGAGATAGCGCAACCGCACCTAAACCAAATAGCAACGAATACATGATCTTATCTGCAATAATCGTGACGACTGGTACATCTGTCCGATATGTAACGGATTTACCTAAATCACCATGAAATAGCTTAGCGTAAAAATTTCCCAACTGTACAAGTAACGGGTCACGTAAACCTAAATTCGTTAAATATACTTCTTGTTGTGCAGGGGACATTTTATTAGCCGCTGCCCCTAAATAACCTTCTTCTGGCATTAAACGTAGTAATGAAAAAACAATCGTAATAATAATAAATAGTGTTAAAACTGATTGTAATAAACGTTTACCTATATACCACAGCATCACTTCATCCTCCTTTTTCAGAAAGACTAAAGGAGATGCCGACTTTGAAATTTCGGTATCTCCTTCATACATACTTAGCGCTTTTGAACATTTTTCTTGAATGTAGCAATAATTTTAATATTTTTGCATTAACTGCCTAATGCCCGATTGTTCCAACTGTAAATCATTGGGCATTGAATGAAGTTTCACATTTATTTTGCTGCTTTAGCTAACGCATCCGCACGTTCTTGCTCCCACTTTGCTAAAGCTTCTTTAAACTCCTCGTTACTCATTGGCTTATCTAAAACTCGCTGACCTTTAAATTTCTCAGCAGTTACACCAAATGGAGAGTATTGTGCTTCAAATGGATTTAATTTAGAGGCAACATAGCCGCTACCACCTACTGAATAAGGGATAACAAATGCCTCATCAATTAAGAAGGCTTCCGCTTTGGCAAACAGTTCGTAACGTTTTGCTGTATCGATCGTTGCCTTTGCTTCGTCCACTAAGTTTTGATATTTTGATTTTCCGTTTGCTTCTGTATAGCCTTCAGCTAGCTCTGGTTTATTATAAGTACCGTCTGCAGTGAATGGGTCCGTATACGTTGATGGATCGGCATAGTCTGGACCCCAGTTTGCTTCGAGTAATGCAAATTTACCAGGTTTACGAACCTCTGATAAAAAGCCTGTTGATGGTCCGGCCTCTATGATAATATCTACATAATCAGTACCTAATAATTTTTCAAGCTGCTGTTCAACCACTTGTGAACGATTTGCCCAGTCTGGACCACCAGAGTTATAAGGCATTAACACTTTTATTGGGAAAGTTACTTTTCCTTCTAGCGCTTTTTTCGCTTTTTCCTTATATTCCAATGCCTTCTCTTTGTTGAAGGAGTCGTTCTTTGTAATATCAGCTAATGGTGCTAACTGTGTATAGTCAACCCCCTCCACATTGACAAAGTTTTTAGGAGTAATTGTGTTGCTAAGCAAATCTTTTGGGTTATAAGGTTCTAAAGTTAACATTGCAGATTCTCGGTCGAATGCATGGAATAGAGATTTTCGGAATTCTTTATTATTGACTGCTTTCTTCCAATTTTCAGGCTCGTATTGCGCATCAAATTGAGGGTTAAAGTTTAATGCATAGAAATACGTATAGAAGTTATTTTGTGTTTGACGAATTTGTGATTTTTTCTTTTCGTCTTTAAACCACTCATCAATAATAGAAGTTGGAATACTGGCTGAATCGACTTCTCCTCGTAAAAATAATTCTGGTTCTACGGTAGCCGCTTCTTTATTGTATTTATAGCGAATACGATCGATCAGTACTTGGTCTTTATCCCAATACTTATCATTTTTCACAAGCACACGCTCATTTTGCGGCTCAAATTTATCTAAAATATAAGAACCGTTATAAAGGAAATTTTCACGAGTTGTACCGAAACTATCACCTTTTTCTTCTATAAACTTACCATTAACAGGGAAGAAACAGACATAGTTCAACATAGAAAGGAAATAAGGTGTAGGCGTTTCTAAAGTATATTCTACTGTATGTTTATCTATCGCCTTTATGCCAACCTTCGTAAAATCTGTCATATCACCGTTGTAGAATGCTTCCCCATTTTTTACGACCGTCGCAATCCAAGCTGTTGATGATTCGTTTTTTGCATCAAGCACATAATGTAAGCCATCTACAAAATCTTGAGCAACAACATCTGCATACTCTTTACCGTCATGTGTCATCCACTTTGCATCGTCACGAAGCTTGAACGTCCAAACGGTAGCATCGGCATTTGATGACCATTCTTTGGCTAAGCTTGGCTGCACCACACCATACTTATCATATTCAATTAATCCATCAATCAAGTTCGCTGCTACAGCAAACTCATTGGTTTCAGAGGTCTTTAAGTAATTTAAAGTTTTTATTTCCCCTGAATAAACAACTCGATACTCTGATTTTTTTTCATTTGAAGAATCATCACTACAGGCTGCACAAAGCATTACAACAAGACACACGAAAAGCAACCAATACCTTTTCATAATAAGCATCCCCCCTAGTAATATTTTTATCCGGCATTAACGGGCAGAAAAATCCCACCACAAGATTTAAATAAAACCATTCAGGTGTATCGATTAACCATTTTTATCCATCCTCATTAATTCGAAGGCTCTGATTTCCGCTACGGGCTACTCGCTTTGTCGCTGACGCTTCGCTTTCGCGCAGAGCAAAGCTTCCTGCGGGCGAGCGTCGAGCCGCTTCCTCCGCTAAAGGAACGAAGGCTAAGTGCGTCACGTCCTGTGACAATGCCTTCGTGACCAACATCGTGTTGGCCTCAGGGTCTCGTCTGTCTCGCTTTCCCGCGGGAGTCGAGTAGCCCTACGCTACAATCAGTTAAAATGGAAATATATTAGCAAAGTGGTAACAAAAAAATCCTTTTATCGCTCAATAATAAACCTATTTTTTCCTAATCAATACGCCTGGAAATAATTAATATAAGTGGAAAATCAACTGCCCGTAAAAGCCCGATTGGTGAAGACTAACAATCAGCATGGGATGAGGAATCCCCCCACTGATTGAAATCTCACATTATTATGAAAATCCTATTCCAACTGCATCCGTCATCATAATTCGATCATTTTCAAATATTGGACCACCGATAATAGGATCTTTCAAACATAAGCTTGGTCCGTCTAAATCTACCATCGTGATATTTTTCTGTGATGCGGCAAAATGTGCAGCGGCACTAACGCTAATTTTTGTCTCTAGCATACAACCAATCATGCATGGTATGTCGTTTGCCTCCGCAATGTGGCAAATTTTCTGCGCTTGATAAATGCCACCTGTTTTCATGAGCTTAATATTAATCAAATCTGCAGCTCGCTTTTCAATAATTTTATAGGCATCTTTTGCAGAGAAAACACTTTCATCTGCCAAAATATTTGTCAATGTATGAGCCGTCACGAATTGCATTCCTACTAGATCATGACAATGAACAGGCTGCTCAACCAATTCAACATTTGCACCAGCATCTTCAAGTGCACCAATAATTTGTACAGCCTGCTTCGGTGTCCAGCCCTGATTTGCGTCGACACGTAATGTTATGGCGTGTCCAACTGCATCACGAATGGCAACAACCCGCTCGACATCACCTGCTGGATCTTTCCCCACCTTAATTTTTAAAATTTGAAAACCTCGTTGTACAGCGGCTATACTATCCTTCACCATTTCTTCAGAATCATTTACACTTATCGTAATATCTGTTATTAATTCTTTCCGATAGCCCCCTAATAATTTATACAAAGGTGTTTGATAGTACTTAGCAAATAAATCATAAATCGCCATATCTACCGCAGCTTTTGCGCTGGTATTTTGATAAATACTGCTGTCGATTCGCTCCATGATTTCTGTTAATTCTTCAATATCCATTCCGATAATGGCTGGCTTAATATACTCTTCTATGGCGTGCGAAATAGACCCTAGTGTTTCACCAGTAATAGCTGCAGTCGGTGCCGCTTCACCGATGCCTATTTGCCCATCATCAGCGTGAACATAGACGGCAATATTGTGAATGCTATGCACTGTTCTCAGTGCTGTTTTAAATGGTGTTATAAGCGGTGCCTCAACCTTTCCCACGACAATATTTTTAATTTTCATCCATTCACCTACCTTTAAGTTACTTATGTTAAGAACTGTAAAATTCGAAGTACCTCATAAAAATCATCCGTTACAAATTCCACGGTATTATGTGGTTTAAACGTAGCATTCGGATAGAAAGAATTTCGATAGGCTCGTGTATGATCACGATAAATGATTTCCACTTCAAAGCGCTCAGGTAATGTCACTTGTAAGTCTTCACGTGACACCTTTATAGAGTCCTCAACAAGTCGTTTTGTTTCCATAATCGTCAGCTGCGGACTCACGCTAATGGTCGCATTTCCTATCCCTTCTTTCGTGGCAAATGTGATGATGTTATCATTGATAGATTGAATCTCCTCTGTTAACCCTACATCTCCACTGACAAACGAAACGGGAACACCATGTAAAGCAGCAGCGTACGTATTTATTAAAAATTCACTCGCATACTCACCATTAATTTTCACATCAGCAAAAACGCAAAGCGTATGTGCTAAAGGGTTACGCGCACTTCCTCCTTTACTGTGATAGCCAATAAAAATTGCCCGATCAAAGCTCTTATCAAGTCCCGCAACCATACACATCGGGTCATACGTCCAACCACGAATGACCTTGCAATTTACGGGTAAATTAGAAATATCAAGATTACGTGCCGAATCATGAGCATCTTTTAATAAAATTTCGGTTGCTCCACCAAGAATAGCCCCCTCTATAGCGGCTTCTACTTCCTTTGTCATTTGCTTTTGGAAAAACTGATAATCTGGCGCGTTTAGCTCCGTCTCACTCCAAGCTGTTGTACCAGTAATCCCTTCAATATCTGCACTAATATAGACCTTCATAGAAATCGAAACTCCTTTACTTTATTGTCTTGAATTATTGCTTCCACAGCCCCATAGCTAGCTTCTTGTGCACCTACACGTCTTGCCCATGAAGCATTATTAAAATCGTAATGCCACCATTCCTCTGAATAATTCGTAAAGCCAACCATTGTCAAACAGTTATAGAGAAGACGTCGATGAACACAGGCTTCCCAATCCTCCTCTGGATGTTGTTCAAAATAGCGTGTCGCAGACTTTTCACTAATTTCATCAAATGCTGTACCTAAATTTAAAGTATTACCAGCTAAATCCCCTAGTGTCACATCAATCGCTCCACCTGTTAAATGAGGGGCGAAATGAGCATGATCAATGCTAGGAAACGCAACATACTTTAGCGTTTCTTTTACAATCTCTTGCTCAGTAAAATGGGGAAAACGCTGTGCGATTTGTTTTGAAAAACTCGTAAACAAAAATTGCTGCACTTGGAACGGACGATAGCCATCATATAAGATAAGGCTATAATTTTTAGACAATAATAACAGCGCTTGTGTTAATCGTTCATACACACTCTGTCGTAAATAAATTGCTTGTAAACTATTTGGTATTTTTTGATGATAGTAAATTGGTTTAATAAAAATCCTCGAATGTTCTTCTCCGATTTTAATTAATGGCTCGCCATTTTCACGAATTGCTGGCGTTGAGTCCCTCATTGAATTTTTATTTACCTCAATAGGATGAAAAACAGCGTCATGTATAGTACACACCTCCAATTCAGGTTTCGATAAAATTTTCGGATAATTCAGTTTTTAATGAATGTATCATACCTTAAATTTATTGACTAGATAAAAAAAGAAATCTTACAGAGTAATAGCTATTCTCTTCTTTTCGAACAAGATACGCCAAATAATTTATGCAAGGAGTAGAAAGATGATGTTTTTTCACCTATTTAGGAATTTTATTCGCGGATGGGGTAGAAGATTACCGAAAAATAATAATAAATAACGAAAAATCTCCAACGATTTCATTAGTCAAAGCTCTTCACATAGAATGTGGTTGATTTCCGTTCCGACTGGGCGCTTTGTAGCTGTCGCTTTGCTTTCGCTACAGAAAACATTTGTTGCTGTCGCTTCGCTTTCGCACAGATAAAACATTTGCCGCTGACGCTTCGCTTTCGCGCAGAGCAGAGCTTCCTGGGGGCGCCCGATGAGCCGCTTCGCTTCGCTGCAGGGTCTCGGGCCAACAGGATGTTGGTCACGAAGGCGTTATCACAGGACGTGATGGTTTTAGCCTTCGTTCCTCTATCGCTAATCCCCAAGGAGTCGCCCAGTCTCCACTCCAATCAACTTTTATGCATACGTTTTAACAAATATCATCCACAACTTTCGATGAAGATTTTTAGTTAATTGAATCAAATTAAATTGGTTATAAAAAACCTCCATTTTGATATTAATCAAAATGAAGGTAAACACTTCTAGTTATTTCTACTAAACAGGCTAACTAAATAGTTTTTTTATTAATATTTCACGCACTAAAGATGAGGTTTCATTTACGGAAAAACGAATATGACATTGAATAATTTTATTATCAAAGCTAAACCAGAACCATTTTGCTGGATATTTAGTTTCTTGAACTCCATAATATACCTCAATTTTTCTTTCTTCATATGGAATTTTCAATAACCTAAATCTCCATTTTTGACGAGTTCCAATATTTCTTCCTAAAGCTTTCGGTTAATCCTGTTCTAAAGTATGTGGTGCTATTGAAATCCAACACCCATCTGTAAGGTTATAATAATTGAACTTCATTAATTTCTTTACCAATCCCAACCGAATCTAGCTTATAATCTATTAAATTCTCTGAGAAAGTATTATCATTAATTGTTTCGTTCAAACCATTTTACTCTCGTTACTTCATCTTCTCCCCATATTCCTTGATCATACTTAGCTGTATAACTTACAGTAGCAAATGACTTTTTTGACAAATCCAAGTTTATTACCAATAAATTCGCAAGGTATTCTATTATTAACATATCATTAGTGGCATCACCTTCAAAAACGGATATTTCCACAGCTGTAAAACCTAATAATCAATGCCAATAAAGCCGACTCTATTATTTATTACGAAAGGATCGCCTTGTTTAACCAAATTTGTATCTGAATAGATAAAAGGAAAAGCCCAATCATAAAAAAATTGTTTTACTCGAATAATTCCATTCTGAAGTTTTGCATAAAAGTAAATAGAACTACGAGTATCTTTTGTTTCTGGATTAAATGGAAAAATTGTAGAATTTTCGTTTGTTTATCATTTGGCAGTAAAGAGCTAAAATTTATATGCTCCACAATTTTATCTAACGACATCCCATCATTCATAAAGTTAAAATTGATAAGCTTCAACCTTATGTCCATCTCGACCAACTGTAGTCTGTGCCTGTGATAGTGAATTTAAAATAGCTTCCTCTGTTGCTTCTGCAGCAGCTGCAAATAATTGATTCATGATAGGATGATCCTCACGTAGCTGCGTACGTGTTTCAACAAGCAGAGCTGATGTATGTGCGATATGATGTGCTGTTGTAAAGCCAATAACAATATCTCCGCTGCCATGTGAAAAATGACTACCTGTACGTCCTAGACCGATACCACAGCGTTTAATGACACGTGTCAGTTGACGACTACTAAGCGGAGCATCTGTGGCAAGTACGATGATAATGGAGCCATCTGTCGGAGATAATGTCGATTCACTTTGAACATTTGAAGCAAGGTATTGATGTGCTAAAAACTCTGAGCTTTGCCCGAAATTACTAAGGACCATACATCCTATCGTATAGTTCGTTGATTCGTGTGTCACCATTCGGGAAGATGAGCCAATCCCACCTTTATAGCCAAAGCACATCATTCCTTTTCCTGCACCAACTGCCCCTTCCTTTGCGGAATCATTCGACGCCTTGCGAATCGCTTCCACAGCATGCTCAGGTGTGATAGGACATTCTCGAATGGAGTTTAAATAACTATCGTTACATTCCCCAACTACGATATTAATAGTTCCTGTCGAATGACCTATTTCACTATTTGTATCTAACATACATTGCAGTGTTCCTTGTGTTACAGCTGGAACGCCAAATGTATTCGTTAGCATAATTGGTGATTCAATAACCCCGAGCTCATTCACCTGCACAAGTCCTGTCGATTTCCCAAAACCATTTATCACATAGCTTGCTGCAGTAACCTTTTGCTGAAATAAATTGCCTTCATGGGGTAAAATTGCAGTTACTCCTGTACATGCATAAGCACCATCTTGATTAATTTTCTCATCAAGCGTTACATGTCCTACAAGCACGCCAGCTACATCGGTAATACAGTTTTTCTCACCAGTTGGTAACGTTCCAATGACGATCCCTATTTCTCGTACTTTTTTTGGCATATTAGTCCCCCTTACGAATCGCCATATTTACAGCAGCTTGTGCATGTAAAACTGTCGTATCAAAAACAGGTACGTTCACATCCTCCTGTTTAATCAGTAATCCAATCTCTGTACAACCTAATATAATTCCTTGCGCTCCCGATTCCACAAGGTTCCCAATCACCTTTAAATAATAATCCTTCGATGTTTGTTCAATTTTGCCCAAACATAATTCTTCATATATGATACGATTGACCTCAGCGCGCTCGTCAGCAAGCGGAACAAGCACTTCAATGCCAAATTCCTCTACCCTAGCTCGATAGAAATCTTGCTCCATCGTATACTTTGTCCCAAGAAGGGCAACTTTCTGCAAACTAGCTTTTTCTATTTGATTTGCTGTTGCATCAGCTATATGTAAAATTGGAATTGTAATTTTTGCTGCGATAATATCAATAACTTTATGCATTGTATTTGTACAAATGACTATAAAATCTGCCCCTGCACTCTCTAAAGATTGCGCTGCTTCTCCCAGCACTTCACCGGCGTTCTCCCACGCTCCCTCAGCTTGATATTGCTCAATTTCTTGAAAATCTACACTATACAAAATACATTTTGCTGAATGCAAGCCTCCTAATTGTTGCTTTACCCTTTCATTCATAAGACGGTAATACTCAGCAGAAGACTCCCAGCTCATTCCACCAATCATGCCAATAGTTTTCACACAAATGCCCCCTTTAATTCTACTATTATACTAATAATCCTAACTTAAATAAGGGAATTTTCAAAAAGTTTTAAACCTCTTTTTCCATTTCTTCTGCTTTTCTGTTCAAGAATAGTAAATATCTAATTAATAAGATGGGGATAGAAGTAACAACAAGATTTATACTAATAAAAAAGTAAATACTATCCTTAAAATCAATGCATATCGAATACACAAAGCCTATTAAACCACTAATGATCAATACAACAATAGATGGAAACTTTGGGATTAAAAAAGTGATAATTCCTGCAACTATCATAATCACCAGAAAATGCCAATATAAAAGAAAATAAAATGCCATACCTAATCTCCTTTTCATTACAACGTGCATTTTTCTTTCGTATCATTATATTATTTTTACCCTGTATAATTTCTACAAAAAAACCATCACTAATATTTATAATCGATTGCTATTTTTAACGTATAAATAGGCATCACATGTCCACATCCTAAACAACACATTGGACTAGCAGGATCAGATATTGCACCGCATAAAATTAATATAATTCAGTATTTTCAAAAAGTGGTTATATTACAAAAAAACAGTGTAGACTAAAGCGTATTGAGATTGGAGGTAAGCAAAATGGAATGGATATCGAATATCGTAAATGATACTAATAATATAATATGGACATATTTCATTATTACATTGTTATTAGTTGCAGGATTGTATTTTTCCTTTGGCACAAAGTTTGTGCAAATTCGACTTTTCCCTGAAATGTTTCGTTTAATAGCGGAAAAAAGAGAGGGAGAGTCTGGCGTTTCTCCGTTCCAAGCCTTTACGATTAGTGCAGCCTCACGAGTAGGTACTGGTAATATCACAGGCGTTGCGTTAGCAATCGGAGTAGGTGGACCTGGAGCGGTATTTTGGATGTGGATTATTGCCATCTTAGGAATGGCGACTGCCTTTATTGAAAGTACGCTTGCACAGGTGTACAAGGTAAAAGATGGTGATACATTCCGTGGTGGACCCGCTTATTATATGGAAAAAGCGTTAGGTCAACGAAAATTAGGAATCATTTTTAGTATTCTTTTAACGTTAAGCTTTGGCTTTATTTTTAATGCGGTACAATCGAATACGATTGCAACTTCTGTAGGTGAGGCATTTCATATTGAGCCCTATGTCATTGGTATTATGTTAGTTGTGTTAACGGCCTTGATTATTTTTGGTGGCGTACATAGAATCGTAAAAGTTACGCAAGTACTTGTACCCGTGATGGCGGTTTTCTATTTAGCTGTAGCCCTTTTTGTTGTTGTGACGAATCTGTCTGAAATACCTGCCGTCTTCAAGCTGATTTTCACAGAAGCGTTTGGTCTTCGTGAAGCTGCTGGTGGAGCGATTGGGGTTGCAATTATGCAAGGTGTACGTCGTGGTTTATTTTCTAATGAAGCCGGTATGGGTAGTGTCCCTAACGCCGCAGCTACAGCAAATACCTCTCACCCTGCAAAGCAAGGATTAGTGCAAAGCTTAGGTGTATTTTTTGATACAATTATGATTTGTTCTGCAACAGCGTTTATCATTATTTTAGCTGGTCTTTATAATACTGGCGAAAGTAATGGAATTATTCTTACACAAAATTCCTTAGCAGTACATGTAGGCGATTGGGCTCCTTACTTTATCGCTATTTCTATTATTTTCTTTGCATTTAGTTCTATTGTCGGAAATTACTATTACGGTGAATCTAATATTGAGTTTATGAATGCTCATAAAGGTTGGATGTTTGGCTACCGTATTTTAGTTCTTGCTATGGTGATGTTTGGTTCTCTTGCACAAGTAGAGCTTGTTTGGAACTTAGCAGACCTATTCATGGGACTAATGGCTATCATCAATATTACGATCATCCTGTTACTTGGTAAAATTGCCTTCCTAGTATTAGAAGACTTTACAATGCAACGAAATGCAGGCAAAAATCCTGTTTTTTATGCAAAATCAATCCCATCATTGAAAAATACAGATTGTTGGGAAGAAGATCGATAATTATAGAAAAACGCCACTCCTCAACGGAATGGCGTTTTTTGTTATGCCTGATTTTATTAATATTTAAATTGACTAATTAGCTGTTTTAGCTCATCTGCCATATGCGCAAGCGCTTGTGCCGAAGCATTAATTTCTTCCATCGAAGCAAGTTGTTCCTCTGTTGACGCTGCAACGTCCTCTGAAGCAGCTGCATTTCCTTTTGCTGAGAATGCCAAATCCTCTGTAACAGCTGTTACCTCTTGTACACTTGCTGACATTTGTTCAGATGCAGAAGATACCTCTTCCATTTTAGGTGTAATTTTATCCATGCTTGCTTTAATCACTTGGAATTTTGTGATGGCCTCATCTGATACATGTAGACCATTTTGAACATCCTCTGTAACTTTCGCCATGATGTTAACAGATTGTTCTGTTTCTAACTGAATACCATGGATTAGTTCAAAAATTTGTTTGGCTGATTCCTGTGATTGTTCCGCCAGCTTTCTTACTTCATCAGCAACAACTGCAAATCCTTTTCCATGCTCACCTGCTCTTGCCGCCTCAATCGCTGCATTGAGAGCTAGTAAGTTAGTTTGATCTGCAATGCTTGTAATCACATCTAAAATAGACGAAATTTGCTGAGATCGTTCGTGTAATGTTTGAATTTTAATATTTGAATCCGTTACTGATAAATGGATAGATTGCATTTGATTCTTCGTATCTTGTACTGCCTTTCCACCTTCATCTGCTTGTAGCGTTGCATGCTGTGAAAGATCCGTCACAATTGAAGAAATCTCCGCGATATGAAGAATGGCCTTAGAAAGCTCATGTAACGATTCTGCATTTTTGTTGGCACTCGTCGTTTGCGTGTCCGCGCTCGACGCAACATCTTGAATCGAAATGGCAACTTTTTCTGTGGCAGTGCTCGTTTGAGTGGCATTGGCTGTAAGCTCCTCGGCCGACGAGGCTACCTCTTCAGCATTTTGTTCTATTTTTTGAATAAGTATCCTTAGATTCTCTTGCATTTCGTTAAAGGCTTGTCCTAGCTGTCCAATCTCGTCATGAGAAGTAATAGTCACTTTCTCTGTTAAATCACCTTTACTAATAGTTACTGCACTATCCTTGAGCGATCTAATCGGTTTTATGATTCCCTTCATAACAAAATAAAAAACAATCGTACTTATAACAATCGCAATAATTAACACGAGTAATGTATGATTTAAAATGGGTGATGCTGATTCGTCAATTTCCTTTGCAAAAATTGTGCCGGTAATTTTCCAATTCGTTAATTCATTCGTTGTAAAGAACATAATACGGTCATCACCGTCAAAGACATATTCATACGTGCCAGATTTGCTTTCATACATCTTATCTGCGAAGCTCTCCGTTAATTCGCTACCTGCTTCTAAAGTAGGATGTGAAATGACCAGTTTATCTTCATCAAAAATAGAAGGATATCCATTTTTTCCAATACTAATTGAGTTTGCGATTTTTTGAATATCTGACAATTCTATATCAACTGCTACTACCCCAGATTGGTCCTTTATTTGACGGGCAACTGTAACAACCATATTTCCAGTCACTGCATCAATATAAGGTTTCGTTATTAAAGTTTCACCTTTTAATGCTTTAGCCTCTTTAAACCAATCCCTTTCCAAAGGATTATAATCTCCCATATCCGTTTTTGGTTCTTCAATAAATGCTCCATCATTTGTTCCAATATAAATATTTAAAACATTTGGATTCATCTTCATATATTGATGAAAATCTGTTAATATTGTTGCTCTCTTCTTTTCATACAAAGAAGAATTTATTTCCTCGCTAAAAACATTGATGTCGTTTACTTTTTCACTTATGGTTTTATCAATAACCGTATTTAACATATTTACACTTTCATTTGCACTAAATAATATTTCTTCTTTTATCGAATTTTTAGCCGAAAGATACGCAAAACTTCCAACAGTAATAACTGGAACTAGCAAGATAAGAGCAAATAATGTGTAAAGCTTACTCTTAAAGCCCCCAAATAATTTTTTCATGCAACAGTTCTCCTCTTGTCTTCATTAATTCTTAAGATGTGTGTGTTTGTATAATTTTGTGTTTTCTTCTACTGGCACTATACTCGATGATTAAGACTCAAAAAGAATGCCGCTTCCCTATACTGTTTACAACCTACCCTTCTTTTATCGATGAAATATCACCCTAGGCTTTTATCGGACGAAATACATAAATTCAAACCCCTTTTTTCATTTTTTTGATTTTCCCGACATTAATCTAGAAGTTTTCTGCAACAATCAACTAAACGAAGAACCCCTATGTATCATTCTTTAGTATGATTCATAGGGATTTTTGTGTTAGTATTTAAATGCTTGAATTGATTCTTGTAAGTCAATCGCCATTTTTGCCAAATGTGTAGAGGCTGCTGCTACTTCTTCCATCGCTGCATTTTGTTCCTCAGAGGATGCCGCAACACTTTGAACATTGCTACTCGATTTCATGGATACTTCGCTAATGTAGTCGATTTCTTTTACAAGTTTTTCAATATCTAGATGTATCGTTCGAATTGCCGCTGTAACTGATTCGGTTTGGACTTGTACATCATTAATGGCATCGTCAATTTGTATAAAATTATCTCTTGCAACATTTACTTTTTCACGACCAACTTTTACTGAATCATTACTGTTAATCATGTCTTCCTCGATAATTCTTGTATCCTCAGTAATTTGCACAACGACCTTTTCAATATCTATTGCTGCTAAGTTTGATTCGTCTGCTAGTTTTCTTACCTCTTCTGCTACTACGGCAAAGCCTTTGCCATGCTCACCGCTTCGTGCTGCTTCTATTGAGGCGTTGATAGCCAATAGATTTGTTTGGGTAGCAATATTTTTAATAACATTGACTGCTGAAACGATTGCTGCTGTATTTTCATCTAAATCTTTAACACGTATACTTAGCTCGGCTGTATTATCCGAGATTTCATTCATCTGTTCAATAACATTACGAACGGAGGAACGTCCTATGCTAGCCATATTTTTAGTTTCCACAGTTGCATCGTTAACATTATCAATACTCGCTGAAATGTCATTCATTTTTTTCAAAATACGCGAGGATAAGTTTCGTACATCACCTGTCAATGTATCCTGTTCTTCAATACCTTGTGCAATATCTTGGATCGATTCTGAGACAACTTCTGTTGCCTGTGTCACTTCCATACTACTTGCTGTGAGCTGCTCTGAAGTTGCTGCTACCTGTTCAGATGAATTACCAACTTGCTTCATAGTATGTCTAAGTTTTTCCGACATCGAATTAAAGGAATCTGCCAGCTGTGCAAACTCATCTTTTGTTTTAAATTGCAGGTGTGTTTGTAGATTACCATTTGAGAATTTTTCCATTTCTACTACAGTTTGTTGAATATTTTTGGCTACTCTTCGCCCAAAAACTGTTGCAATTATAATGCTTATAAGTAAGGAGACTATTGCTAATACAGCAATTTCTATGCCACTTTCCACGCCTTTTTTCTTTGTAGCCTCTATACTCGCCTGCATTTCGTCCTGCTGAGCCGTTGCCATTGTTTTCCCAAACTCAACGAGCTTTTGAGAGCCTTTCCCTAATACCGGTAAAGCTAACTGCTGTGCTTGCTGTTTATCACCACTTTGAAATAACGGCACAATTTGTTCATCTATAGGCTTTTCCCATTCATCTAACTGCTTTAAAAAATGTTCAAAATCTGTATTTTTATGTCCGAGTTCTTCAATACGATGGATGGATTTATGTAAGGTATCTCGTATTTCAAGATGATTGTTGAGCATGTCTTCTTTACCATATAACATATACCCCCGAATGGCTGCGTTTGCCCGAACCGTTTGGAAGGAAATATCATTATACAAATTAATTAATTCAGTGTTTTTTTCGATTTCCGCAAGTGTCTGTTTATTGTCATTTAAATAGTACATTGCAATACTAGCGATAAGTAATAGAAATACTAATACTATACCAAAAGCAAATTGCAGCTTTCTTTCTACTGTTAATTTCATCCGAACCCCTCTATTCTACTATTAACATTAATCCACTTGAGTATAGACTAAAATTACCTATTATCCTATAAGAAGTGCGTCTTTCGTCATAAATTAGCACTAAAATTTTACAAAAATTAAAACATATCTCCATATGTCTTGACTTCTCTAAATTATATTCAGCTATTTTAGTAGTTAAAAAAAAAGACCAATTAGCAAGTCACTCCACAAAAATGTTCGGCCAAATGCCTTCCATGTTCCTCAGGCCGCTGTAATGCTTCCTTCGGAGTTTGGGACTTGCACCCTATAGTTCGAGCACACCACGAAAAAAAGCACCAGCAAGATGCTGTTGCTTTAGGTCTGTTAAATACATAATCAAAGATAATCTATAGTGTAAAATATTAATATCACCCCAACTATACACATAATCCAGGATAAGGCAGAACTTGAACTCGGACTCCCCTAGGAAGCTCTGCTCTGCGCGAAAGCGAAGCGTCAGCGATAAAAGCGCCCAATCAGAACGGAAATCCCCCTTGTTTTGCCGAAGGAATATGTGAATTGAAACCTGACAAAGTATATTTTTATAGAAAAATCGAAAATATAACATCAGAAAAGCGCAAGAGATCAACTTTTCTAAAATTGATTTCTCGCGCTTTTTAAGACTTTGACCAGTTTTGTCTCAGCCTCTCATTTCTACTGTTTATGTTTTTTTACCATAGACTCTGTAAATGCCTGAGATTGCCCCTTTGGAATACTTAATGTTTGCCACTCAGAGCCCTTTATTTGCTTAGCGATGTAAACAATCTGTCCAACATGCAGTGAATAATGGGACATTTGTCTTTCGATAGCATCTATCACGGAATGCTGTTCTCCCCTTATCGTTACAAACCCTTGTAAATCAGCTTCCGTTAATTCTTGTAAAGCATTTAAAAATACTTGCCAGCCCTTTTCCCATACTGTCATAACCGCTTCTTTTGACTGAAGGCTATCCGAAAATTCATCATCACGATTTCTCGTTGCTTTCTCACCATCTGTCGTTAGAAAGTCAGTCCATCTCGATATCATATTACCACTAACGTGTTTTACTATAACGGCAATGCTATTGGATTCTTCGTTAAAAGCCCAATGCAGTTGTTCGTTATCTAATTGTGAGAGTGTTTTATCACCTTGCTCTTTGATACTTCTAAATCTTTTTTGAACAACATTTAAATACGTTTGCGCTACTGTCATTGTTGCCCCCCCATCCTCTCTTCTACTATTTTAATATAAACAGAATGAGCTGTGCCAATTTTGGTAACTAGTTGTTGCCAAGAATAAAGTAATACTTACTCACTGAGGGATATTCTTCACTACTGATTGTTACCCCTAACTTCTTTGCTTTCGCTTAATTTAAGTGCGGGATAAATTCCCTTGCAAGAGCAACCATTTTTTCTTGTGCTTCCTGTTGATCACCATTTAATTGATAGCCTATATGATATACATAGCCATTATAATACGTATAAAACTCATTGGCTCTTGTACTCATTCGATAAATGCGCTTGTCTGCCTCATCATAATTATAGTATACATATGCGAACCATTTATCTGGTGTCATCGCACGATAATACAAAGGATTCATAAAATTCAAACCTACATTCGTGATTTCCTCCTGACTATCTTCCGTAAATTTATAGTTTATTAAAGGATTATGATTTACATTTGTTACCGTCAAAATAATATATTGACGATCCACTCCAGTGAGAGACTTTTCTTTATAACTAAATTGAAATTGCTTTTGCAGGCTACCATCTTGCATATCTGAAGTTACTGCATAGACCTCTTGTATATTTGAATTAAAAGGAAGATTTTTAGGGTCTATTAGATGGACAGCATTCTCCATAGTAGCCGCCACTGCTTGCATAGTCTCGAAGCCCTGAAGCGGTGCATAAAATTTGATATTTTCGCGGTGATCTAATTGATCTGCTATTGGGAAAAACTGACTGAACGTTGTCTCTGTTCCTTCAACTTCTGTTTGAAATAAATCGGTGAATGATTGTTTTTCTTCTTCATGAAGTATTTCTGTCGTTAGATGGTCCATCGATTTCGAAGCTTGCCATGCAATAAATAGTAAGATTGAGCATGTCATCATGACGGCCAATGCACGATAAGGCCAAAGTTGCTTTGGTGGATACGGCTCTTGCTGAATTTGTTGTCTAACCTTTTGAATGATTGCTTCTTTATGTGTCGAGACATCCTTCAAAACATGCATTGTATGCTTATCCATGGAAAAGTACCTCCCATTCAATATGTTGTAAGTCTACTTTTAATAATTCCTTCCCTTTCTTTAAACGAGATTTCACAGTACCCTCAGGAATTGCCAGTAGCTCTGCTATCTCCTTAATCGTCATCTCCTCCAAATAAAAATAGACAATTGCTTCACGTTGCTTTATTGGTAACCGTAAAATGGCTTCATCTAAAAGAACTTGTTCATCTTGACGAATAAGTGTATCTTGTAAAACAGTTTTTTGTTTGGCAAAAAAATTATGCTGAAATGTAATTTTTCGATAGGCCCAGCTTTTTAAGTAATCCTTACATTTATTAATGGTCATACGTGCTAAATAAGCCTTCATCTCGCCTCTTTCTTCATAAAGCTTTTGGTGATGATAGAATTTAATAAATACATCTTGAACAATATCCTCAGCTATTCGTAGATCTTTCGTATAGTAGTAAGCGATTCGAAATAAATGATCAGTATGTAGTTCCATTAGTTGCTCTAAATATTCTGTATCAGACAAAATCTTTCCCTCCTTCTACACTATAAACGAGGCTAACGTTATAAAAGATTAAATTTCGACCATAAAAAAACCGTCTCTTCATTAATTGAGACGGTTTAGTTCTATCCATTATAAATTTTCATCAATATATGTTTCTATATCTGATGCAATTGTGTCAATTGGCACATCCTCGATATTTTTAGCAAACCCTGAATACATTTTTACGATTACACCATTTTTATCGACTAAGAAAAATTGATTCCCATGGATCACTTGGTCGGTTTTAGGATCATCTTTGACGATTATTTTTGTTGATTTAACAGCGAACTGCTCGATATATTTTTGTGAATAACCAGTAAGTAGATTCCATTTTGATTCATCTGGAACATTGTATTTTTTCAAATAATCAGCTAATACTTCTGGTTTATCAACGTCAGGATCAACGGAAAACGCAACAATATTATAATCATCCACACCTTTTTTCTTCAGCTTTTCTTGAACTTGCGCCATATTAAAGGACATTGGTGGACAAATTGAGGTACAATTCGTGAAAATATACATACCAATCCATGGTTTTCCTTTTAAACTCTCTAAAGAAACTTTTTCTCCGCGTTGATTGACATGCTCAAAATCCGGTAATTCCAAGTTATAATCTGCTTTAAATTTTGTATTTCCACACGCACTGAGCACTGCTGCTAATGCAAAAAGTAGAACAAGCCCAATTATTTTATTTCTCATCTTTAACACGCTCCCTACCTACACTACCCTCATCCTATCGTACGATGTAAATATTGACAAGGACACCAAGTGACAGCTTTCGTACATCTTTGTGAAATCGATTTCACTTTATGGAAACAAGCGCATCATGAATTGCATCCAATTTAACTTCTACTCGGTGCAGTAAATAAAACGACACTAAGATAGGAAAACCGATATCCGATATCATGTTTAACCATTGTTCCATGTTTGCCCCTCCTTCACACTAGATTACTGCCATTGCTGAAAATGGTCCTTGCAGAAAATTCTGCAAAGACCATTACCTGACTATTCGATCCCTAATTCAAATTCTGTTACTTGTCGATCAACGATGCGAGCCCCACTCATCGCAACCAGAGCACCAGCTTGTCCATCAAAAACATTTTTCGTGATGATCTTTTGCATAACCTTTTGAATTTCTTCCGTTGTTAATTTCGGCTTCGGTGCATCAATCACAAACGTTGTCGTTTTCCCTGCCGCTGTTTCAAATTGCAGCTCTAAAACTTGTGTCATAACTTTCCCTCCTTAGGATAAATCTGTTGTTTCTTGTTTCACAATGCTATCTAGTGCGTGTGAAGATAGACTTGCAATGGCTTTTGCTACCTCTACTAAATCCTCTGCTGTATGCGAGCTGTTTAAATTACGATACGTTTTTGTTGTGAACAAAGGCTCGTTTTGTGCATTGTGTCCAGCAACATACTTTAAGCGTAGTGTAGCACCTATGAAATTGATTTTTGCCATGTGGGTCACCTCCTTTCACACAATATATACAGACTTATTGCTAAAAAAGGGACATTTAGGATGAATTTTTTTATGTAAGCTTTTATAATAGAGTGAGAGAAGGCAAAGAGGTGAACGATTTGTTAAGTGGTTGGTTTTTATGGTTTATCCTATTTTGGGTAGTTGTGCTTATTTCATTTATGGCGATAGGCGGATTTTTTATGTTCCGCAAATTTTTGAAGGCTTTACCGAAGCAGGACGGTAAATCTGATTTAGATTGGCAAGAGTATTATTTAGATAAAACCATTCATTTATGGGGACAACCTGAGAAAGAACTTTTATATGAACTTGTAAGCCCTGTACCTGAGCTATTTAGACAAGTAGCAAAGGAAAAAATAGCAGGAAAAATTGGCGAGCTTGCTTTAGAAGAAAAAGCACCTGCTATTAACCATGATTTGATTATTCGTGGCTATATACAAGCAACTCCTAAGCGCGACCATAAATTTTTACGCAAAAAATTAGACGAAATGCAAATTGACATCGCTCCATATGAACATCTATTTGATTGATGATACGCTGCACACAGATTTGTGCAGCGTTTTTTCTGGTCTTAGATAAGTTTCATCATATATTTTTTCAATAATTTTATCCTGGCGTCTATTCTTAACTTCGGTGATTCTCTCTCTGGGAGGACTCTTTCCGTCGCTTTTGTCTTTCATTCCGTCGTTCTGGTTCTATCCGTCACTTTGACTCTTCCTTCCGTCGTTTTTGTCTTTCATTCCGTCGCTTGGACGTCTCTT